>NZ_JBEZVK010000016.1:0-156506 GCF_040636955.1 Streptomyces sp. NPDC032472 | reverse complement strand
GTCTGTTGTGGGCATCACCCGCCCTTCCCGGAGCCGTCCACGACGTCCGCGCTGCTCGCGAGAACGGCATTATCGACGCTCTTGCCGAGGCCGGCCTCCCGTGCTGGGCCGACAAGGCGTACCGCGGAGCCGGCGGCACGGTCCGTGTCCCTTACCGGGGCCGATGGGAGACCCTGTCCATGGGCCAGCAGGCGGTCAACCGCTGCCACGCCAAGATTCGGGCCCTCGCCGAACAGGCCGTCGCCACCCTCAAGTCCTGGCGACTGCTGCGCAAGCCGCGATGCTCGACCACCCGCATCACGAGCCTCGTCCAGGCTGGCCTCTGCCTGCATCAGGCCAGCTCAGACTGAAGATGGAAAAGGCTCACTGACCGCCGCGGTACCGGGGCGCGTTGACAGCGCATGCGGATGATCGTTTAATGCGGGGTGTGGCGCGTGGCGCCGGCCAAAGAGATCTGGGCCGGCCGGCGATCGGGCGACCACCTTCACCAGGGACGACCTCATGAGTCCTTTCCTCACGGGCAACGCCTGATCATCCGGCGACGCACCGGCGCCCTCGCGCCCCCTGCGCCGCCCCGCCGCCGGCGTACCCGTACCGCCCGGCGCGCCCCTTCACCCCTTGCACCGCGCTCCAGGGAGACCAGACTTCCCATGACCAGCTCCACACCCACCTCCACACCCGCCTCCACGCCCACGCCCACGCCCTTCAACCAATGGGTCATCGACGAGTTCCGCGCCAACGGCGGCAAGGTCGGCGGTCCCTTCGAGGGCAGTGACCTGCTGCTCCTCACCACCACCGGAGCCAAGTCCGGTGCCCGTCACACCACTCCGCTCGGGTACCTCCCGCACGAGGACGGACTCCTCGTCATCGGCTCCAACCTCGGCGCGCCCCGCCACCCCGCCTGGTACCACAACCTCCTCGCCCACCCCGTCGTCCACGTCGAGACGGGGAGCGAGACCTTCGAGGCCATCGCCGTCCCCGCCGAAGGCGAGCGTCGCGACCGGCTGTTCGCGTACGCCGTCGCCGCCGCGCCCGGGTACGCCACGTACCAGGCCGCAACGGCGCGGACCCTCCCGGTCGTCGTCCTGGAGCGCAACGACCCGGCGACGGGGGAGGGGCCGGCCGAGGTCCGGAGCCTCGCCGACAAGCTCGTCGAGGTGCACGTCTGGCTACGGGCCCAGCTGCGCCACGTACGCGCCGAGACCGAGGCGCACTTCGCGGCGCGGGCCGCGCACCGCGACACCGGCGGCCCGGCGCCCGCACCGGGCCTGGGACTGCAGATACGGCAGCACTGCCTGGCCTTCTGCCAGGCGCTGGAGTTCCACCACACCGGCGAGGACGCGCACGTCTTCCCGGCTCTCCAGGCCGCGCACCCCGAGCTGGAGGACACCTTCCGGCGGCTCGCCGCCGAGCACCGGACGATCGCACGCCTCCAGCAGGAGCTGAGTGCGCTCCTCGCCGACATCGCCGACGCCGATCCCGACCGGTTCCGGGCCGAGTTGGAGCGGATGTCCGAGGAGCTCGCCGCCCACCTCGACCACGAGGAGGAGCAACTCCTCCCGCTCCTGGCCGAGATCCCCTTCCCGCCGGGCCGCCCGCCGGCGCAGACGGGCCCCGGCCACTGAGGGCGCCGTCCCTGTCAGGCCGCCTGCCTGCCCCGAGCGCAGGCAGGCGAACCGCTGCCAGCGGCAGGAAGAAGCCGACGAGGGGCCCGATGCACGAGGCGACGAGCACGGTTCCCGCCCCGGCGGTTCCAGCGCGACGAGGTAGCCGACCTGTGCCGGCATTCCCTGCGGGTCGGGCAGCACGGCCGCGGTGGCGTCCGCTGCGAATCCGACGATGGCGACGTCGAGAACGGTGCCCGGCCCGGGCAGCTCCCGCAGGGGGATCCATGCGAGCAGAACGAGGACGGAGCTCAGGTTCGTCGCCCAGCCGAACGAGATGCCCAGCGCCTCGGCGGTGCCCTCCGTGAGCACGTTCCAGCTCGCTGGTCCGAGCCCGGACCGGACGACCACCATCACGGCGGCCCCGTACCCCGCCGGACCGACCAGGAGCCTTGGCGATCTTGTCCCAGTCCTGGCGGGCGGCACAGCGGAACGAGGCCCGAAGGACCGAGCTGATCGCTCATCTCGCCTTCGAGGGCGGACTCCAGCAGCCTCTTCGTCAGCTGCTGGAGCAGCCCGCCCTCACCTGTCAGCTGCAGCCCCTCGGCCTGGGCCCGGGCCACGAGCTCGTTCAGGAACTGGTCATCCACAGCCGCCGGCGCAGCCCCGCCTCAGACGGCTTGGCTATGTTCTCGCCGGTCACAGGTGCACTCTTCCGTGAGTGGAGTTACACCTTTCTCTTCACAGTCCCGTGTCTCTCAGTCCTGGTCGGACGTACGCCCGGTAGCGAGCACAGTTCCCCGCTGCCCTGCCGGAGTGGCTCGACGTTTCGCGCTGGGTTTGTTGGGCCCGCCCTGCGAAGGTACGGATCCGGTTCCCGCCGCCCGGCGGGGTGCCGGAGGGTACATCCCTGTGCGCTGTGTAGCGCGTCGCCACAGATGAGACACGAAGACGTAGAAGCGGTCCGGAAGGAACACGGCGTCCGCAATGATCATCGCGCCGGAGAAGAGAGGTAGTCCCATGAGCAGCGCGATACCCATGTGCATGCTCAGCAGCAGGGTCAGAACGGGATACTTGAGCCTGCCGAAGAGCACGAACGGGAAAGCTACCTGCAAGAGCACCGTCATGTAGCCGGCGATCGCGATCAGGAGCGGGTACTCGTCCACGAGGTGGGAGAGTGCGGGCCATGGTTGGAAGAGTTCGAGGTTCAGGGCGTAGTGCAGAGCGGTGCCGCCGCCCCAGGTAGGACCTTGCACCTTGTACAGGCCGGCTGATCCGTAGAGGAAGCAGACTTGGGCTGCGATGACGAACATGGCGCAGTTGTGTACCACGGTGGTCAAGGTGGTTCGGGCGTCCCGGAGTTGCTGTGCGCAGAAGCTCCGCACCGGCTCGGGCGCGCTGCCCGTACGAGCCGTCCTGAGCCGAGCTCGGCGAGCGTCCAGGGACCAGCGTCGGCCGCACGCGGTGAGGACGAGGTACATGGCCATCAGCAGGACCAGGTTGTCGCCGCCATCCGTCATGAAGATCGCTCTTGCGTGGAACGAAGTCACCACGACGGCAAAGAGGACGGAGATGGCGCGGGTCCGCCAGCCCAGCACGAACAGCGCGGACGTGATGAGCGCCATCACGTAGCAGGATTCGAAGTAGGCACGGCTGTCGGACAGGACCAGGAAGCTGTTCCAACCCGTCTGGTCGAAGAGCTGTTCTGCCAGCGCGGGTGTCCAGGGGGATCCGGGGCCCCAGATCTCATCGCGGTGCGGGAACTCACGCAGCAGAAAGGCCAGGTAGAGGAGCCCGTAGCCGATGCGCAGAACCGACGCGGCATACAGGGACACCGGCCGGTCGGTGAGGAGCGTCCAGAAAGCACCGATCCGGCCGAGGAGCCACCGGTGGACTGTGCGGACGACCGACGTCCCGTGGCCTGCGGGTCGGTGTGGAGTGGCTGGCATGGGGTGGTGGTGGGGGATCTGCTCATTTCCCATGGGGGGTCACCTTCCACCAAGGCAGGAGCCGGTTCTGGACGGGGGCCGGCGGGTGGTTCCCGGCGGCTGAGCCAGGAGCAGCGATGGGTAGCGTGACGACCTGAAGCTGAATGAACTCGAAAGTTCCGCCGTTGTGGTGGGCAGCCATGCGGTCGGCGGCGATGTTGCGCAGATATTCCTGCAACATCACGGCCCGTTCTGAGCGCGCCGAGTCGTCTCCGCCGTGCGTTTCGTCATAGGCGGTCCAGGCGCGGCGCAAGAGGTTCTGGGCCGTATGGCTCGGAAATACGTTGTGGTCGACTGCGGAATTGTCCACCGCGGTCAGGTCGAACCAGGGGCTTACCTGCATGGATCCACTGGAATCCGTGTGCGCGGTTTTGGCCAGGATTTTCCGGTTGGCGGGGTCGGGGTCCGGGGCGAAGAGTCGCCAGTTCTGTTCGAACAGGGGGAACACCCATCCGTTCACCTGGGCGCTGTAGCGCTGCGACACCGGGTTGGGCGGAGCCACATGAAGGAACACGAGAACGACGTGGATCAAGGCTGTCGCCAGACACAGGAATACGGCGGTGTGCAGCCCTGTTTTCAATGCAAATCCAGCCACAGCCTGCCCGGCCGGCGCGTCCGCCTCTTCCTGGCATTGCCGAGGGGCCGGGCTCGTATCGGACTGCTGATGTTTCTTCATGCCCACTGATTCAATTCTGCTCGGCACCGCCCACCCTGTCTTTCTTCGTCTCCTGTGCGCACCTGAGGTCTGAGGGGTCCTCACGAGCGGCGCGCGGCGGTTCGCCGTGGATTCCGCCGCGCGCCGTCATCCGGTGGAAGGGCTTGATGCGGCCTGCCGCCTAGCCCTCGTGACCTCTGTGTTCCTCGTGATTCGCAGGCTTGGCCCCGTAGCCGTAGTGCTCGCCGTGGTCGCCGTGGCCGTGTTCATCGACCGACCAGCCGCCCTGCTCCTTGTCCGGCCCGCCGGGCCAGCCGCCCTGCTCCTTGCCCGGCCCGCCGGGCCAGCCGCCCTGTTCCTTGCCCGGTCCGCCGGGCTTGCCGCCCTGCTCCTTGCCCGGCCTGCCGGGCTTGCCGGTGTACTCCTTGCCCGGCCTGCCGGGCTTGCCGGTGTATCCGCCGCTCAGTCCGCCGGACTTGCCGGTGTACCCGCCGCTCAGTCCGCCGGGCTTACCGCCGTGCTCCCTGCCCGGTCCGCCGGGCTTGCCGCCGATGTACCCGCCGGTGGTGATCCCGGCGTTGTTGCCCACAGTGTTCCCGCCAGTGGTGGAGTTCCCGGCGGTGTTGCCCGCGGTGTTCCCGGCAGTGTTGCCGGCGATGTTCCCTGAAGTGCCGCCGCTCACGAGGCCGACGTTGGGCCCGCCCAGGAGGCCGCCACCGATCAGACCCAGGGTCGTGCCGGTCGTCGTACCGGGAGCCGGGGTACCGGCAGTTGTGCCGGCCGTCGGGGTACCGGTAGTTGTACCGGCGGTCGGGGTACCGGTAGTTGTACCGGCGGTCGGGGTACCGGTCGTAGTACCACCCGTAGTGGTGGTCGAGCACGCCCCGAGGAAGATCCTGTTGTTGTCGAGCGTCACGGCACCGTTACGGGCCAGCGCACGGCCCTCGATGTTCGTCCCCGTGGTGACGTGGATGTCCGTCAGGGCCATGATGGTGCCCACGAAGGTGGAATTCGTGCCGAGGGTGGCGGAACTCCCGATCTGCCAGTACACATTGCACGGCGAAGCGCCGTTCGTCAGAAGCACTCGGCTGGAGGACGCCGTCGTCAGAGCTTCCGGAATCTGGAACACCCAGACGGAACTCGAGATTCCGCCGGCGTCCAGAATTAGGTCGCCGGTGAGTCCGACCCCGGAAGACGCGGTGTAGACGCCCGGAAGCAGAGTGGTGCCGTTTCCGATTCCCGCCGCGAGTGCGAAGTTGGTGGCCTGCCCAGCCGCGTTGTCGTACGCCGTGACCAGGTCGGACTTGGCCTGCAGCGCCACGGCGTCGGCGGCGTGCACGGCGCCGAGCACCTCGCCGGGCGGGAACCCGGTCATGGCCGGGGTCGGGTGCGTCCCGAGGTCGTGACCGATCACGGAGGGTCCGGTGTTGGTGACGCCCGCACCTGCCAGAACGGAAAAGCTGGCGGCTGTGGCCAGAGGCACGGGGGTCGCGATGGCCGCCGCCTGCGTCGACGTCACGGCAACCAGCGCAGCCGCAATCGTTGCGGCGAGGGCCGAGGCCAGCCAACCGGGGAGAGAGCGGAGCTGATCCGCTTGAAGAGTTTTCAGCTTCATCGAGGGGGCCACTTCCTGTGGGGCCGTGGCAACCGGGCTCCTACCGATCGCCCGGGAAGCCTTGTTGTTGTCGCCCGCATATTACGCAGCCACATCCCCCCGACAAAGACAGGAAAAGAGGGGAAGGGTGGACTGCAAACATATACAACCTCGCAAAGCGCGATGAAAATATAAAAACTCACCGCACCTATCATCCTACGTTCCCCTCGTTGGGGGGAGCGCGATTAACCCGCATGAGGTAAAGCCGTCCATCTGGTGATTCGATCAAACCTGCCACGCAAGAAAAGTGCCGCCATGCGGGTGATCTCGCGAACGTGTTGCAGGACGGGCGCGCCGATCAATTCCTCCGTCAATTCGAATGCCTCTGAGGTTGAAAGGAGGAGCGTTTCATCTCCCTTCCTCATACGACTCGAACACTTACTTGCTCGAATTCGTGAGCGATACTCGCTGATCTCGTTTCCCCGGCCCGAGCGTGAGTCCAGCGGCAATCGGCTGGAGATCGCTCCTTAATCTCGGGCCACACCCGGCGGGTCAGCTCGCGGACCGGCTCGACGAATGGGCAGCCCGCCCGATGCGGCGAACCAGGTGTGCAACGGGTTGCGCCCGGTGCGAGCCGAACCGTGCCTGGCACCTCTCCAACGCGAACCGTCACCCAGGGCACATGCGGGTGCGGGCCTGGCTGACGCCTCGCACCGGTGGGGGCCTTCTTCTCGAACGTGCGGTGCGGATGCGCCACCACGCGCCTGCGGTCCGAGTGACCATGCCCTGATAGCCGGCCTCGGCGACGATATCCACGGCGGTTTCCTCTGCCGGGAGCTTGAAGGACCCCATGGTCATGCGGGGCTCAACGCCCGCGTGCCGGCGGGGCGCAGATCCGCCAAGGAGGTGCAGGTGTTGGAGGACGCGGGGCCGGTTCGCCTACGAGGCCCCTGTGCCGGTGGCCACGCCCGCCACGCCCCGAGCGCTCAGGGCGCAGTCGCTGCGCGGACATCCCAGTGGTCGGCAGGGTCCTGAGATCGGACAGTCACGACCTCCCTGCCGCGGAGGGCGACCACGAAAACGGCGTCTCTTCCAGGCTTGGCGGGCTCGCTGTCATGCCCCATCACGCGTGGCGGGTCGCAGATGAGCAGGTAGGGAACAGGCCGCCGTGCCGCCTGGTAGGCGGTGCCGGTTCCGGGCGACCACCCGGTACACGAGCCGGGCGATCCAGCTGATCGGGGGCAGTGTCATGGCCTGCCCTGCGAGCCGCCAGGGCCGGCACGGGCCTTGTTTGAGCAGCTGCGCCACCGCCTGCGCGCCGCCGTGTACATCGGACGTACCGGGTCCGATCCACAGAACCTCCCGGTCGGCCCGTTCGGCGGTGATGCCCAGTGCGTCCAGATCGGCGTACTGCCAGGGAGTGACGACGGCGTCGGGATCCAGCAGGCGCACGGCGACGTTGACGGCTCGGGTGCAGAATCCGCAGTCGCCGTCGTACAGCAGGGTCGGCCGTTCGGCCATGGTGGATCTCCTTGTCATGCGACGCCCCCGGAGGCGGCCGGCCGGGTCCGGATCCACGGCGGCTGGGCGGGCTTCGCTCAGCTCGAAGTACAGCATCGTCGCTTCGCGCGCGGGTCGTTTGCAGGCAGGCCGTGGCACTCCCCGTTGCAGGTCATCTCCAGCTTGGGAATCACTCGGCACTTGGTGTAATCGTGCTCCTGACCTCCGAGAACCGCTTGAGGGCCTCTGCTGGTGGGCATGGGTGAACCCGGTGGGTCCGCTGTTGACCGCTCTTACTGGCACGTTGTGGCACGGCTTCCGGCTCCGTGTGGCTCCTGCCCGGCACTCGGAGGCCCGCTTCCTCCGTCTCGATCAGCTTTCCGGGGACTTCACAGCGTCAAGTACAGAGGACCGTTCATGCGGGTGTGGTGCGAGCCGCGGACGACCCCCTGACCGATGCCGTGCAGGCCGATGTGGACGATGCACTCAGGCTGTCCGCCGGGCGGAGGGCGTCCTCGCGCGGGGGCGCAGGCGCACCTTGGTCACACTGGGGGCTGCACCGGCTCCGTCGACCGCTGCGGGCAGAACGCTGCGCCAAGTCGTCGCGTCGGCTGGTCTCGCCGGCACATCATCACCCTCGCCAACGCCTACCAGGCGGGCGAACCGGACCAGGAGGAGAGGACCGAAGCCGTATGAGCACCGCGCCCCGGCCGTCCGTCGTCCCGCCGCCGGCCCCGCCCGAGGCGTTCCGCGCAGCCCTCGTGCACGTCGCTCCCCCCATCCTCGCCGACTTCGACTTCGACCGCGCGACCAGCACAACGCCGGGCACCGCCGGGTCCGTGCCCGCGCCGAGCCGATGGCCTCCACCATGCCGTCCAGGCCGTCGCCACCATGCACAACCTCGCCCTCGCACGGTGAAACAGCAGGTCAAACACCACATCGGCCTGGCCGCGACGGACCTTCTGCAACACGCTTTAGTCGCAGGAGCGGGTCCAGCCGGTGGGTTCGAGGGCGGCCGCGTCGGCGGGGCGGTCTTCCGAGAAGAGGAGGCGGCCCGGCTCCGCGACGCGGATGACGTCCACGTACACACCGCGGCCGACGTAGCGGCCGGTGGCCGTGTGGCGGAAGCGGAGGTGCACCGGGCGGCCCGCCCAGGCGGTGAGGGGGGCTTCGAGGCGGTGCCAGATGCGGCCGGACCAGCCGCCGGCCGTGCCGTCGGGCCACTGTTCGGGGGAGCCCCCGGTGGTGCGGACCGTGCTGAACGGCAGCGGCTCCCAGGCGGCCCCGTCGGCCGAGGCCTCCACGTGGAAGGCGCCCTCGCCGGGCACCGTGTCCCACCACACCGCGCACCGCAGCCGGGCGGCGGACGTGGCCGGGGTGAGGGGCGGCAGGGCCAGGGTGCCGGAGCCGCCGGTGTCCATGCCGGAGAACCAGGCGGCGC
The DNA here is from genome assembly GCF_040636955.1 of Streptomyces sp. NPDC032472. Classification (NCBI taxonomy): domain Bacteria; kingdom Bacillati; phylum Actinomycetota; class Actinomycetes; order Kitasatosporales; family Streptomycetaceae; genus Streptomyces; species Streptomyces sp. NPDC032472. The sequence goes on along the minus strand of NZ_JBEZVK010000016.1, from coordinate 147,724 downwards.
CGCCGTGCCGGGTGCGGACGGGGACGGCGCGGGCGAAGCGGTTGCCGACCGCGACCCGCGGGGCGCTGCCGGCCCGCCAAGTGCGGACCGGGTGGACGGAGTTGCCCAGGAGGATCAGGAAGGAGTCGGTGGAGGGATCCAGGACGAGGGAGGTACCGGTGAACCCGGTGTGGCCGGCGGAGTGCGGGGTGGCCATGGCGCCCATGTACCAGTGCTGGTAGAGCTCGAAGCCGAGGCCGTGGTCGTCGCCCGGGAAGGCGGTGTTGAAGTCGGTGAAGAGCAGCTCGACGGAGGCGGGGCGCAGGATGCGCTTGCCGGCGTAGACGCCGCCGTCGAGGAGGGTGCGGGCGAGGACGGCCAGGTCCCAGGCCGTGCCGAAGACGCCGGCGTGGCCGGCGACGCCGCCGAGGGCGTACGCGTTCTCGTCGTGGACCTCGCCCCAGACCAGGCCGCGGTCCAGGCCGGACCACGGCGGGCGCTGCACCTCGGTGGCGGCGGTGACCCGGCGCCAGGAGAGCGGTGGGTTGTAGCGCGTGCGGTGCATCCCGAGCGGAGCGGTGATCTCGTCCTGGAGCAGGACATCCAAAGGGTGACCGGTGATCCGTTCCAGGAGCAGCTGCAGCGTGATCAGGTTCAGGTCCGAGTAGCGGTACACCGTCCCGGGCGGCTCCTGCGGAACCACGGACCACAGCAGCCTCAACTGCCCCGCACGGGTGGACTCCCGGTAGAACGGCGCCCACGAGCGCAGGCCCGAGGTGTGCGTGAGCAGCTGCCGTACGGTGATGAGCTCCTTGCCGCCACCCGTGAACTCGGGCAGGTACCGGTCGACCCGGGCCTCCAGCTCCAGTTGCCCCCGCTCCATCAGCTGCACGGCGAGCAGCGAGGTGAACAGCTTCGTCAGCGACGCGAGGTCGAAAACGGTGTCCTCGGCCATGGCGATGCGCTCCGGTGCCGGGAATTCCAGGGCCCGGTCGGTCCGCCCGTCGTAGTCCGCGTACCGGACCGCATCACCCATCGCCCGGTGCAGGGCGACGGTCCGGCCGCGGCCGGCGAGGACCACGGCCCCGGCGTAGTACGGGTGCAGGGGGGAGGGGCCGAGGAAGCGGCGGGCCTCCTCCACCACCTGCTCCAGCTGCCGTTCCAGCAGCCCGGCCTGGCGCGCGGAGCCGTAGCGCAGGCGGAGCCCCTGGAGGGCGCGCCGCTCGGCGGGGTTCCCTGCGGCACCCGCCGCCCCCGCCAGCGCGCCGTGCAGCAGCAGCACCCCGCCGAGTGCCAGCAGTCGCCCCCCGAGCCCCCGCCGGCTGATGCCGGTTCCGCCGAGGGAAACCGATTCTGCGCCGGCCGCCGCGCTCCCGGCCCCCTCGGGCGCGCTCCCGGCCCTTTCCGGCGCGGCCCCGGCCCCCTTCGCCACGGGCGCAGCCCCCTCCGGCGCGGGCACCGCCGCCTCCGGCGCGGCCCCGGCCCCCTCCGGCGCGGGCCGCGAGTGTGGCGGCGTGTGGGCGTGGGTCGTGCCGGGGTCCCCCGTGTCGTGGTTCATTGCGGCCTCCTGTCTGCCCGAGCGGCCTCTCGAAGTATCTGCCCGCCCAGGTCCCCCGGCCCGCACCGACCGAGCCGGAAAGAATCTGACGCTGCATCAGAAAACCCCTTCCCTCGGCCGCCACCCTGCGGCATGCTGCCGCCCATGCAGACGGAGCTGAGCAACAGACTGGGAGTCGAGCACGCCATCTTCGGCTTCACCCCGTTCCCGGCCGTCGCCGCGGCCATCACCCGGGCCGGCGGATTCGGCGTGCTCGGCGCCGTCCGCTACACCGCCCCCGACGACCTGCGCCGCGACCTCGACTGGATGCAGGCGCACACCGACGGCAAGCCCTACGGCCTCGACGTCGTCATGCCCGCCAAGAAGGCCGTCGACGGCATCGGCGAAGCCGACATCGAGGCGATGATCCCGGCCGGCCACCGCGACTTCGTCCGCGACACCCTCGCCAAGCACCACGTCCCCGAACTCCCCGAGGGCGAGGCCTCCGGCTGGCGGATCACCGGCTGGATGGAGCAGGTGGCCCGCAGCCAGCTCGACGTCGCCTTCGACTACCCCGTCAAGCTCCTCGCCAACGCCCTCGGTTCCCCGCCCGCCGACGTCATCGCCCGCGCCCACGACCACGGCGTCCTGGTCGCCGCCCTCGCCGGCAGCGCCAAGCACGCCCGCCGCCACGCCGAGGCCGGTATCGACATCGTCGTGGCCCAGGGCTACGAGGCCGGCGGCCACACCGGTGAGATCGCCACCATGGTCCTCGTCCCCGAGATCGTCGACGCCGTCGCCCCGCTGCCCGTCCTCGCCGCCGGCGGCATCGGCAGCGGCGAGCAGATCGCCGCCGGCCTGGCCCTCGGCGCCCAGGGCGTCTGGCTCGGCTCCCTCTGGCTGACCACCACCGAGGCCGACCTGCACTCCCGCGCCCTCACCGAGAAGCTCCTGGCCGCCGGGTCCGGTGACACCGTCCGCTCGCGCGCGCTCACCGGCAAGCCGGCCCGTCAGCTGCGCACCGCCTGGACCGACGCCTGGGACGACCCGGCCGGCCCCGGCGCCCTGCCCATGCCGCTGCAGGGCCTGCTGGTCGCCGAGGCCGTCTCGCGGATCCAGAAGTACGAGGTCCAGCCGCTGCTCGGGACCCCGGTCGGCCAGATCGTCGGGCGCATGACCACCGAACGCAGCGTCCAGGCCGTCTTCGACGACCTCACCCGCGGCTTCGAACGGGCCGTCGACCGCATCACCCGTATCGCCGGCCGAGCGTGAGAGGCGTGAGCCGAATGACCGACAACGACAGCGCCACCGCCACCGCCACCGACAGCACTCCCGCGAGCGCCGGGGACACCACCCCTCCGGCGGTCGAGCTCCCGAACGGCTTCTGGGCCCAGGCCGCCGCCGACCCCGAGCGCACCGTCCTCGTCACCCCGCAGGGGGAGGAATGGACCGCCGGCCGGCTGCACGCCGACGCCAACCGCCTGGTCCACGGTCTGCGCGCCGCCGGCCTCGAACGCGGCGACGTCTTCGCCGTCGTCCTGCCCAACGGCGTCGAGTTCCTCACCGCCTACCTCGCCGCCTCCCAGGCCGGGTTCTACCTCGTACCGGTCAACCACCACCTCGTCGGTCCCGAGATCGCCTGGATCGTCTCCGACTCCGGCGCCAAGGTCCTCATCGCCCACGAGCGCTTCGCCGACGCCGCCACCGCCGCGGCCGACGAGTCGGGCCTGCCCGCGAGCCACCGCTACGCCGTCGGCGCCGTCCCCGGCTTCCGCCCGTACGCCGAGCTCCTCGACGGCCGGCCCGCCACGCCCCCCGAGGACCGCACCCTCGGCTGGGTCATGAACTACACCTCCGGCACCACCGGCCGCCCGCGCGGCATCCGCCGCCCCCTGCCAGGCAAGCTCCCCGAGGAGACGTACCTCGGCGGCTTCCTCGGCATCTTCGGCATCCGCCCCTTCGACGGCAACGTCCACCTGGTCTGCTCGCCGCTCTACCACACGGCCGTCCTGCAGTTCGCCGGAGCCTCCCTGCACATCGGCCACCCGCTGGTCCTGATGGACAAGTGGACGCCAGAGGAGATGCTCCGCCTGATCGACACCCGTCGCTGCACGCACACCCACATGGTCCCCACCCAGTTCCACCGCCTGCTGGCCCTCCCGCAGGAGGTGAGGTCGGCGTACGACGTCAGCTCCCTGCGCCACGCCGTCCACGGGGCCGCACCCTGCCCGGACCACGTCAAGCGGGCGATGATCGAGTGGTGGGGCCACTGCGTGGAGGAGTACTACGCGGCCAGCGAGGGCGGCGGCGCGTTCGCCACTGCCGAGGACTGGCTGAAGAAACCGGGAACGGTCGGCAAGGCCTGGCCGATCAGCGAACTGGCCGTCTTCGACGACGACGGCAACCGGCTGCCCCCGGGGGAACTCGGCACCGTCTACATGAAGATGAACACCGGCAGCTTCAGTTACCACAAGGACGAGGGCAAGACGCGCAAGAACCGCATCGGGGACTTCTTCACCGTCGGCGACCTCGGACTGCTCGACGAGGACGGCTACCTCTTCCTCCGCGACCGCAAGATAGACATGATCATCTCGGGCGGGGTGAACATCTACCCCGCGGAGATCGAGTCCGCGCTGCTGACGCACCCGGCGGTGGCCGACGCCGCCGTCTTCGGCATCCCGCACCCCGACTGGGGCGAGGAGGCCAAGGCGGTCGTCGAACCGGCCGACGGGTACGGGCCGGGGGAGGCGCTGGCCGCCGAGATCCTGGCCCACTGCGAGAGCCGACTGGCCGGCTACAAGCGGCCCAGGACGGTCGACTTCATCGCGGCCATGCCCCGCGACCCCAACGGCAAGCTGTACAAACGGCGGCTGCGCGACCCGTACTGGGAGGGCCGCGACCGGGCGGTGTAACCGTACGCGGCCGACCCCGCGCCCCCCGGCCCCACGGCCGTACGCTGGCCGGCCCAACCTTGCGGGCCGGCCGGGCTACCCCTCGGCCGTGCCTGTGCCGGGGCGCGCGGCGGCATCGGTGAGATGGGCGACGGACCGACGCGGTCGGTCCGATTCCCCCACCTCACCGCACTCCTCCGGCCCGGCACGGCCGGGGGAGGATAGGAAGTCATGAACGCGAGTACCACCATCCGCCGCACCCGGCGCCGCGCTTTCGGCGTCGCGGCCCTGACCGCGGCGGCCGTCGCCGGCCAGCTGCTCGTCATGTCCCCGGTGGCCCAAGCCGACGGGGACCAGGGCAACCGCGCGATGCGCACCGGTGTGAATTTGATGGAGCCCCCGCCGGACCAGGGCGCGCGCCACGACGCCCCCGGCTCGGACGACCCCCGCTCCGACGAGAGCCGCGACGAGGGCCGCTACGAGGGCGACGACCCGTCGAACCCCAAGCCGAAGCCGACCACCACGAAAGCCACGCCGCACGGCGTGCAGGAGTACAGGAGTGACGGGACCTTCGTGCCGCCGCCCGGCGTCACCTCTGTCTTCGTCCAGGCCTGGGGCGCCGGCGGCGGCGGTGGCGGTGGCGGCGGTGGCGCCGCCACTGACGTGGCAGGCCGAAACGGTGGTAACGGTGGCGGTGGCGGGAGCGGCGGCTTCGCCTGGTGCACCGTCCCCGTGAAGCCGTCCAAGACCTACACAGTGGACATCGGCGATGGCGGCCTTGGCGGCTCCTTCGGCCAGGGCGGCAACGGGGGCCCGGCTGGCAGCGGGGGTCCAGGCCGTCCGGGTGACGCGACCACCCTGGCCTCGTCCCAGGGTGACGCCCTCGTCACGGCGACCGGCGGCACGGGCGGTACCGGCGGCGCGGGCGGCACCGCCGCCGCCGCTGGCGCTGACGGCGACCCCGGTGTCGGCGGCACCGGAAGCAAGTGCCGCACCGGCGGGGTGACCCGGAACGGACAGGACGGGAACGGCATCACGGGCGGTGCTGCGGTGGATGGCATCGTCGGCCTGCCGAACGGCGCCTCTGCGGGCGGCAACGGCGGCGCGGGCGGCGCCTCCGGCCTCCCGAGCGGCGCCCCCGGCAACCCTGGGCTCCCCGGCGGCGACGGGTACGTGGTCATCTTCTGGTAGCCCGAACAGGGGTCACCGGCCGCAGGCTCCGGTCCGTCACCGGGGCCTGCGGCCGACGCGCCCCCCTCGTCCTATTCGCACCGAGCGCCCTGTTCATGGCAGTTTGGCGCAATGAGTACGGCATCCCGCAGGTTCCCCGTCACCGACTGGACCGTCGTGGTCCCGCTCGTCTCGCTCCTCGCGCTGGTGTTCAGCTGGGGCCGGGACCTGCCGGGATGGGCGGTGGCCGTCGTCGCGCTGTGCCTGGCGGGTGCGGTGCTGGCGGCCGTCCACCACGCCGAGGTCGTCGCCCACCGGGTGGGTGAGCCGTTCGGCTCGCTCGTCCTCGCCGTCGCCGTCACCGTCATCGAAGTGGCCCTCATCGTCACCCTGATGGCCGACGGCGGTGACAAGACCGCCTCCCTCGCCCGGGACACCGTCTTCGCCGCCGTCATGATCACCTGCAATGGCATCGTCGGACTGTCCCTGCTGGTGGGCGCCCTGCACCACCGGGTCGCCGTCTTCAACGCCGAAGGGTCCGGTGCCGCGCTCGCCACGGTGGCGACCCTGGCCACGCTCAGCCTGGTCCTGCCGACCTTCACCACCAGCAAGCCCGGCCCCGAATTCTCCGCGGGCCAACTGACCTTCGCCGCTGTCGCCTCGCTCGCCCTGTACGGGCTGTTCGTCGCCGTCCAGACGGTCCGCCACCGGGACTACTTCCTCCCCGTGGCCACCGCGTCGGGCGGTGCTCCCGACGGCGCCTCCGGCGACGGGGAGCATGCGGCCCGGCCCACCGCCCGGGCCGCCCTGATCAGCCTCGGCCTGCTGCTCGTCGCGCTGGTCGCCGTCGTCGGCGACGCCAAGTCCGTCTCGCCCACCATCGAGTCGGGCGTGGCGAAGGCCGGCCTGCCGCAGGCCGTCGTCGGCGTCATCATCGCGCTGCTCGTGCTGCTGCCCGAGACGCTCGCCGCCGTCCGCGCCGCCCGCCGCAACCGGGTGCAGACCAGCCTCAACCTGGCCTACGGCTCCGCCATCGCGAGCATCGGCCTGACCATCCCGGCCATCGCGCTCGCCTCCGTGTGGCTCTCGGGTCCGCTGCTGCTGGGGCTCGGCCCGATCCACACGGTGCTGCTCGCCCTGACGGTCGTGGTCGGCGCCCTCACCGTCGTGCCGGGCCGGGCCACGCTGCTCCAGGGCGGCGTGCACCTCGTGGTGCTGGCGGCGTACCTCTTCCTCGCCGTGAGCCCGTGAGCCGGCGGCCGTGACGCTGATGGCCCGACCATGCCTGCCGGTCCTGCAGTCGGGCGGCCCCGCCGCCCCGGGGCCGGATGCCGCCGTCCGGCGCACCCCTGCCCTGCGGGGCTGATCCCCCACCCCGCCCTTTCACCGTTTCTCCGCCGGCTGCCGCCGGAAGACGCTCCCGTGCCTCCGCCCGGACCCCGTTGCGCTCAAGCGCCGCGCGGGCTGGGGGCGGCCCGACCGCGGTGGTGCCCGGGCTGGGGACGGGATGTTCGGCGGTGGTGCCCCCGGGGCTGGGCTGGGGCCGTAGTGCTCAGGCGCCGCGGGCGCGGGGGCGGGTCGAGTGGCGGTGGTGCCGCCGGGGCTGCACAGGAACCCGTAGTGCTCAAGTGCGCGTGAGCTGGAGGTGGGCCGTGCGGTGGTGGTGCTCCGGGAGTTGCGTCGGGGCCCGCGGCGATCGAACGTCGGGGGTTGGGGGTAGGCCGTGTGGCGGTAGTGCCCTGGGGCTCCGCCGGGGCCCGTGGCGGTCGAATGCCGCGCCTGGGCCCCCGCGCCTAGGCCCAGCTCTGCGTGGGGACGTGTCTGGCGATTCCAGCCTCGCCGGCGATTGAGGCGCGGGGTCTGGGGCGGAGCCCCAGAAGCTCAGCCGACTGTCTGGGACCCGCCGGCCGCGCCGACGTCTGGGACGGGGGTCCGGCCATTTCAGCCTCGCCGGCGATTGAGTCGCGGGGTCTGGGCGGAGCCGGGATTCTTGGGGGCCGCCCCAAGCCCCGCGCTTCAAACGTCCGCGAGGCTGAAATGGCCACCCCCCGCTTCGAAACCGAAGGCGGGCCGGAGGGTGGGCGGCACAGCCGGCCCGCGGCCAAACGGTGGGCGGCACGCCGAAGGCGGGGCGGAGGCTGGGCGGGCGGACCGGAAGTGGGCCGTGTGGCAGTGATGCCGCCAGGGGTGGCCGGGGTCGTGGGGATCGGGCGTCGCGTGGGAAGTGGGTCCAGCGGCGGTGATGTTGACCGTCGGGGGCGGGGAGGCGAGGATCGCGGCATGGGTGAAGGGCGTACGGCGGTGCGGCGGAACACGGTTGACGGTCTCGTGCGCGACAGCGCCCTGCGCCACCCGGACCGGCCGGCCGTTCGGTACCGCGACCGGACCTGGACCTACGGCGCCCTCGATGCGGCGGTCTCCACCGGGGCAGCCGTCCTGCGGGAGCGGTACGGGCTGGCCGCCGGCGACCGGGTCGCGGCGTTCGCCCACAACTCCGACGCCTACCTGATCGCCTTCCTGGCCTGCGCGCGGGCCGGCCTCACGCACGTTCCGGTCAACCAGAACCTCACCGGTGAGGACCTCGCGTACATCCTCGACGACTGCGCGGCCGCGCTGGTGCTCGCCGACCCGGACCTGGCCGGCCGGATCCCCGCCGGACACCCCGTCCGGCCGCTGCGCGACGCACCCGGCTCCTTCCTCGGCGAGCTCGCCGCACCGCTGTCCTTCGAGGCGGGCCGCGCCGACCCGGGGGCCGTGGTGCAACTGCTGTACACCTCCGGCACCACCGCCCTCCCCAAGGGCGCGATGATGACGCACACGGCGCTGGTCCACGAGTACGAGAGCGCGATCGAGGCGCTGGACCTGGCCCAGGCGGACCTGCCGGTGCACTCGCTGCCGCTGTACCACTCGGCGCAGATGCACGTCTTCCTGCTGCCCTATCTGGCGGTGGGCGCGCAGAACACGATCCTGGACGCGCCGGTCGCCGAGGAGCTCTTCGCGCTGGTGGAGGCGGGGAGGGCCGACAGCTTCTTCGCCCCGCCCACGGTCTGGATCGCGTTCGCCAACCACCCGGACTTCGGGCGGCGCGACCTCGGCGCGCTGCGCAAGGCGTACTACGGGGCCTCCGTCATGCCGGTGCCGGTCCTGCAGCGGCTGCAGGAGCGGCTGCCCGGGCTGGGGTTCTACAACTGCTTCGGCCAGTCGGAGATCGGGCCGCTGGCCACCGTGCTGGGGCCGACGGAGCACGAGGGGCGGATGGAGTCGTGCGGGCGGCCCGTGCGGCACGTGGAGGCGCGGGTCGTCGACGAGAAGGGCGCGGACGTGCCCGACGGGACGGCCGGCGAGGTGGTGTACCGCTCGCCGCAGCTGTGCCTGGGGTACTGGAACGACCCGGAGGCCACGCGCAAGGCCTTCCGGGACGGCTGGTTCCGCTCCGGGGACCTAGCGGTGCGCGATGCGCAGGGGTACTTCACGGTCGTGGACCGGGTGAAGGACGTCATCAACTCGGGCGGGGTGCTGGTCGCCTCCCGGCAGGTCGAGGACGTGCTGTACACCCATCCGGGCGTGGCGGAGGCGGCGGTGGTGGGGCTGCCCGACGCGCGCTGGATCGAGGCCGTCACCGCCGTGGTGGTGCCGCGCGGGGAGGTGGACGAGGCCGAGCTCCTGGCGTACGCGCGGGAGAAACTGGCCCACTTCAAGGCGCCGAAGCGGGTGCTGTTCGTGGAGGCCCTGCCGCGCAACGCCAGCGGGAAGATCCTCAAGCGGGAGCTGCGCGACCGCTTCGGCCGGGCGACCGGCTGACACGGCCGCCGACGCGGCTGACGCGGTCGGCGCGGTCGGGTGCGGTTGCCGGCGCGGCCGGGCCGCGGGGCCGTCAGCCCTCGAGAAGTTCGGAGTGGCGCAGGCGGCGCAGCGTCAGGTGCTCGTGGACCAGACGGCCGACGAGCGCGCCGCCGTAGACGACGAAGCCGACGCCGACCAGCCAGGACTGGACGACGAGCAGGGTGCCGAAGGGGCCGTACGTGACGGCGTTGGACGCGATCAGCGGGGAGAACACCAGCTGGGAGAAGACCCGCAGGCCGAGCAGGCCCAGGCTGGTGGCCACCGCGCCGGGCAGCAGGGCCCGCCAGCGGACCCGGCCGCCGAGCAGCAGGCGCTGGGAGCCCCAGAAGAACACGCAGGTTCCGACGACGTCCCCGGTGGTGCCCAGGACCGCGCCGATCACGTCGTGCGAAGGGGCTCGGATCCCCACCAGCAGGGCGAGGTAGCACACGAGCAGGGCGAGCCAGACGACGTGCCGCCACATCGTGTGCCAGCGGGCGGTGGGCAGGTCCCAGACCTTCTCGTACCCGGTCTGCACGGCCGAGCCGAAGGTCAGTCCGAAGACGGCCAGGGCCGCGAGGCCGAAGGCGGTGGTCCGCTCCAGCGCCAGGTCGGCCGCCCCGAACAGCATCTCGACGCGGGCCCGTGAGGAGGCCGTGACCCCGAGGGCCTGCCCGAGCCACCGGCCGAAGCCCGAGCCGCTGCCCGGCGCGGCAGCCGCCACCACGACCAGCAGCGGCACCAGGGTCAGGAAGCCGAGCGCGGCGAAGCCCATGGCCCGGTGCATCAGCTCCATCTCGCGTCCCCGGTTCCAGGCGAGTCCGGCCGGAGAGGCCAGGAGCCGGTCGTGGAACTGTCGGAGCTTCGAGGTCACGCCTCATGGACTACCCGGACGGACCCGCCAGGTCTCGGAGGCCGTGCCGAAATCAGCCCGAACGGGCGGTTTCGCCTGCCCCTGCGCGTGTCTGCTCCCGCCGGGCCGTCACCGGGCGCCGCGCAGGTCCACCAGGCGTCTGATCTTTCCCACCGAGCGCTCCAGGGTCTCCGGTTCGACCACCTCGACCGCGACGGAGACCCCGACGCCCTCCTTGACCGCCCGGACCACGGCGGCCGCCGCCGCGTCGCGCTGGTCGGCCGTCGCCTCGCGCCGGGCCTCCACCCGGACGGTCAGGGCGTCCAGCCGGCCCTCGCGGGTCAGGCGCAGCTGGAAGTGCGGGGCCAGGCCGGGGGTGCGCAGCAGGATCTCCTCGATCTGGGTCGGGTACAGGTTCACCCCGCGCAGGATGATCATGTCGTCGCTGCGGCCGGTCACCTTCTCCATGCGCCGGAACGCCGGCCGGGCGGTACCGGGCAGCAGGCGGGTCAGGTCCCGGGTGCGGTAGCGGACGATGGGCATCGCCTCCTTGGTGAGCGAGGTGAACACCAGCTCGCCGGGCTCGCCGTCCGGCAGCACCTCACCGGTCAGCGGATCCACCACCTCCGGGTAGAAGTGGTCCTCCCAGATGTGGAGGCCGTCCTTGGTCGCGGCGAACTCCTGTGCGACGCCCGGCCCCATCACCTCGGACAGGCCGTAGATGTCGACCGCGTCGATGCCGAGGCGGTCCTCGATCTCGCGGCGCATCTCCTCGGTCCACGGCTCCGCGCCGAATATCCCCGTCCGCAGGGAGGTGCCGCGCGGGTCGATGCCCTGGCGCTCCATCTCGTCCAAGAGCGTCAGCATGTACGAGGGGGTCACCATGATGACCTCGGGGCGGAAGTCCTGGATCAGCCGCACCTGGCGGTCGGTCATCCCGCCGGACGCGGGCACGACCGTACAGCCGAGGCGCTCCGCGCCGTAGTGCGCGCCGAGGCCGCCGGTGAACAGGCCGTACCCGTACGCGATGTGCACGATCTGGCCGGGGCGCCCGCCCGCCGCGCGGATCGAGCGCGCGACCACGTCCGCCCAGAGCGCCAGGTCTCCGTCGGTGTAGCCCACGACGGTGGGGCGGCCGGTGGTGCCGCTCGAGGCGTGGACGCGGCGGACCTCCGGGCGCGGGACGGCGAACATCCCGAAGGGGTACTGGTCGCGCAGGTCGGCCTTGGTGGTGAAGGGGAAGCGGGCGAGATCGGCGAGGGAGCGGCAGTCGTCGGGATGCACACCCGCCTTGTCGAAGGCCTGGCGGTAGAACGGCACGCGCTCGTAGACCCGGTGCAGCGTGGCCTGCAGCCGCGTCAGCTGGAGCGCGGCCAGCTCCTCCCGGCCCAGCCGCTCGCCCTCGTCCAGCACATCCCCGTACGCCGCCATGCCGCCACCTCGCCCGTGAGTGAACCGCCGCCAACCGACCGATCATTCGGTAGATTGCCGGAGCCCGGCGGCCAAATCAATGACTCGAACGAGTGATCGCGTGATGGGATGGCTCCATGCCGACCTCCGCCGCGCTCACCGCGTCCCCCGCGTCCCCCGCGTTCACGACGTTCACCGCCCACGACGGCACCCGACTCGCCTGCCACCACCTCAAGGGCGCGGCCGCGGTCGGGGGCGAACCCCTCGTCTGCCTGCCCGGCGGGCCCATGCGGGCCTCCGAGTACCTCGGCGACCTCGGCGGCCTGACCGCCCGCCGCAGGCTGGCCCTGCTCGACCTGCGCGGTACGGGGCGGTCCGAGACGCCGGCCGACGAGGCCACGTACCGGGTCGACCGGCAGGTCGACGACGTCGAGGCGCTGCGCGTGCACCTGGGCCTGGAGCGGATGGACCTGCTGGTCCACTCCGCCTCCGGCAACCTCGCCCTGCTGTACGCGGCCGCGCATCCGGGGCGGTTGCGCCGGCTGGTCATGGTCACGCCGACGGCGTGGGCGGTGGGCCTGAAGCCGGATCCGCAGCGGCGGCTGGCGGACGCCCGGGCGCGGGCGGGCGCCGAGCCGTTCGACACGGCGGTGGCGGCGCTGGAGCGGATTCTGCTCGGAGGCAGCGACGCGGAGGAGGACTGGGAGCTGATGACGCCGCTGGCGTACGGGCGCTGGGACGAGGCGGCGCGGGCCCATGCGGCGGAGAACGGCCGCCAGCAGAACGAGAAGGCGGCCGCCGCCTTCGCCGCGCCCGAAGCCTTGGACCCGGCGGGCATCCGGGCCGCGCTGCGGGGGGTTGCGGCGGAGGTGCTGGTCCTGGCCGGGGAACGGGATGGCAACCCCGGGCCCGAACTGGCCGGCGAGATCGCGGCGTGCTTCCCGCGGGGCACCCTTGCCGTCCAGCCGGACGCGGGCCACTATCCCTGGCTGGACGACCCGGCCTGGTTCTCGGCCCGCGTCGAAACCTTCCTCGCCGCCGCAACCCCGGCGTAGCCCTTCGGTCGACTCCGCGACGCCCCGAACACCCCGCCTCCGCCGGGTACCGTGCTCCGCCCGCCCCGCGCCTCGATCGCCGGCGGGGCTGGAGTTGCCGGGCTCCCGTTCTGGGCGTCGGCGGATGCCGGGATGGCGTGGTCGGGTGTCTGGGGTCGGCGGAAGTCGGTTCGCTGTCAGGGGTGGGGCGGCAACTTCGGCTCTGCCCCCCACATACGAACGGGGTTGGCGATTTCAGCCCCGCCGGCGTTTGAGGCGCGGGTCCGGGCGGAGCCCGGTGCCCGGCGGAGCCGGGTTTCTTGGGGCTCCGCCCCGAACCCCGCGCTTCGAACGCCGGCGGGGCTGGATTGGCCCGGCTCCCGGGCCAGGGGGTGGGGCGGCGGCTTCGGCCCCCCCGATTTCACTCACCCGTCGGCCGGGCCCGATGACGGGTCGGCGGCGGTGGCCACCGACTTGGCCCAGCGGTAGTCCGCCTTGCCGCTGGGGGAGCGTTGGATGGTGGGGGCGATGACCAGCTGGCGCGGGATCTTGTAGCCCGCCAGCCGGGTGCGGCAGTGGGTCTGGATCTCCTCCAGCGTCGGCTCCGGCGCACCCACGCGGACCTGGACCACCGCCGCCACGTGGTTCCCCCACGTCGCATCCGGCACGCCCGCCACCAGGGCGTCGTACACGTCCGGGTGGGACTTCAGCGCCTGCTCGACCTCCTCCGGGTACACCTTCTCGCCGCCCGTGTTGATGCACTGCGAGCCCCGCCCCAGCACGGTGACGATGCCCTCGGCGTCCACCGTGGCCATGTCCCCGAGCAGCACCCACCGCTCCTCGCCTTTGCGGAAGAAGGTCTCGGCGGTCTTCACCGGGTCGTTGTAGTAGCCGAGCGGCACGTGCCCGCGCTGCGCCAGGCGCCCCGGCACCCCGACCGGGACCGGCTCGTGCGTGACCGGGTCCACCACCTGCGTACGGTCGTTGACGACGAGCCGGAAGCCCTTCTCCGGGCCGGCGTCATCGGCGGCCCGCCCGTTCGACCCGGACTCCGAGGACCCGAAGTTGTTCAGCAGCACCACGTTCGGCACGAGCCGCCGGAACTCGGCCTTCACCGAATCCGACATGATCGCCCCGGAGGAGGAGACGCTGAAGAGGGAGGACAGGTCCGTGTCCGCCAAGGGCCCGTTCAGGGCGTCGATCAGCGGCCGCAGCATCGCGTCGCCCACCAGGGAGACGCTCGACACCTTCTCCTTCTCGATGGTCCGCAGCACCTCCTCGGGCACGTACTTGCGGTGGATGACCACCCGCTGCCCGTAGTTGAAGGCGATGAACGAAGTGAGCGTCGACGTGCCGTGCATCAGCGGCGGCGCCGGGAAGAAGGTGAGGCCCGCGCCGCGCGCCACCACCCGCTCGGCCAGCTCCTCGGGCCGCTTGACCGGCTCGCCCGAGGGCTCCCCGCCGAAGAGCCCCGCGAAGAACAGGTCCTCGGCCCGCCACATGACGCCCTTCGGCATGCCGGTCGTGCCGCCGGTGTAAATGATGAACAGGTCGTCGGGGGAGCGGGGCGCGAAGCCCCGCCCGGGCGAGCCCGCCGCCTCGGCGTCCGCGTACGCGACGGGCGCGAGCGCCGGCTCCGGCGCGCCCTCCGGAGCCGCCCCCACCCGCAGGAGGTGGCGCAGCTTCGGCGTCTGCGGCAGGGCGGCCGCCACCCGCGCGGTGAACTCGCCCTCGAAGACCAGGGCGGCGAGGTCGGCGTCGTTGTAGAGGTAGACCAGCTCCTCCTCCACGTACCGGTAGTTGACGTTCACCGGGACCAGGCGGGCCTTCAGGCAGGCCAGCACGGTCTGGAGGTACTCGACCCCGTTGTAGAGGTGCAGGCCCACGTGCTCGCCGGCCTCCAGTCCGCTGCCCAGCAGGTGGTGGGCGATGCGGTTGGCCGCCGCGTCCAGTTGCGCGTAGGTCAGGCGGCGCTCGGCGCCGGTCCCGGGGTGGTCCACGTACACCAGGGCCTCGCGGTCCGGGACCACGTCCACGACCGACTCGAACAGGTCGGCAAGGTTGTACTCCACCGTTCCTCCTCACCCCCGAAAGCTCCCGTGGCGGGCGGCCCGCCGGGCCGTCCGGCGGCCCATTAGAGCGCCGCCCACCCCAACTGGGAAGGGACCGCACCAAGAAATCTGACTGAGTGTCAGAAACCTCTTGTACTGCACCCCACCCTCCTGCAACCTGTTCTAGGTCTTGAGACGGGAGGACGGCAATGGTCGGTACCGAACACCTGACCGTGGAGCGCCACGGGGCCACGATGGTGCTCACCATGAACAGGCCCGAGGCGAAGAACGCGCTCTCGCTGCCGCTGCTGGTGGGCCTGTACGACGGCTGGATGGAGGCCGACGCCGACGACACCGTCCGCTCGGTGGTCCTCACCGGAGCCGGCGGGGACTTCTGCGCGGGGATGGACCTCAAGGCCCTGGCCGGGAAGGGGATCGCGGGCGAGTCCTACCGCGACCGCCTCAAGGCCGACCCCGACCTGCACTGGAAGGCGATGCTCCGCCACCACCGCCCGCGCAAGCCCGTCATCGCGGCCGTCGAGGGGTACTGCGTGGCCGGCGGCACCGAGATCCTCCAGGGCACCGACGTCCGCGTCGCGGGCGAGGGCGCCACCTTCGGGCTGTTCGAGGTCCGGCGCGGCCTGTTCCCGATCGGCGGCTCGACGGTACGGCTGCCGCGGCAGATCCCGCGCACGCACGCCCTGGAGATGCTGCTGACCGGCAGGCCGTACTCCGCCGAGGAGGCCGCCCGCATCGGACTCGTCGGCCATGTCGTCCCCGCAGGAACCGCCCTGGCCAAGGCCCTGGAGATCGCCGAGCAGATCAACGCCTGCGGACCGCTCGCCGTCGAGGCCGTCAAGGCCTCCGTCTACGACACCGCCGAGATGACCGAGCGGGAGGGGCTCGCCGCCGAACTGGTGCGGGGCTGGCCGATCTTCGACACGGCGGACGCGAAGGAGGGCGCGCGCGCCTTCGCCGAGAAGCGGTCCGCGCTGTACCGGCGGGAGTAGCCGCCGCCTGCCCCTCGGGCCCGCCCCGGCCGGTCCCGCCCCGGCCGGTCCCGCCCCGGCCGGTCCCGCCCCGGCCCCCGGCCACGCTCCCCCACCCGCCCCGAGCTTCGGAGAGTCGACCATGACAGCAGCCGCGTCCCCGCCCGAGGTGCTGCGCGCGCCCCTCGTCGTCGAGTTCCCCTTCACCCGGTCCCTCGGCCCGGTCCAGAGCGCCTTCCTCACCGGGCTCCGCGAGCGCGTGGTCCTCGGCGTGCGGACCTCCGACGGCCGGGTGATGGTCCCGCCCGTCGAGTACGACCCCGTCACCGCCGCGGAGATCCGCGACCTAGTCGAGGTCGCCCCCACCGGAACCGTGACCACCTGGGCCTGGAACGACCGGCCGCGCCCCCGCCAGCCCCTCGCCACCCCCTTCGCCTGGGTCCTCGTACGCCTCGACGGCGCCGACACCGCGCTCCTGCACGCCCTCGACGCCCCCGGCCCCGACGCCGTCCGCACCGGCATGCGCGTACGGATCCGCTGGGCCGGGCAGCGCACCGGGGCGATCACCGACATCGCCTGCTTCGAACCCCACGACGGCGACCCCGGCCCCGCCGAGGGTGCCGCACCCGCCCCGCACGACGGCGCCTTCGCCGACCCCGTCACCGGCATCGTCGCCGAGGCCCGCCTCGACTACACCTACAGCCCCGGCCGCGCCCAGACCGCGTACATCAACGCCCTCGCCGAACACCGCACCGTCGGCGAACGCTGCCCCTCCTGCCACAAGGTGTACGTGCCGCCGCGCGGCGCCTGCCCCACCTGCGGCGTCGCCACCACCGACCGGGTGGAGGTCGGGCCCGCCGGCACGGTCACCACGTTCTGCATCGTGAACATCAAGGCGAAGAACCTGGACATCGAAGTGCCCTACGTCTACGCCCACATCGCCCTCGACGGCGCCGACCTCGCCCTGCACGGCCGGATCGCCGGCATCCCGTACGACCAGGTCCGCATGGGCCTGCGCGTCGAACCGGTCTGGACCGAGGGAGCCCGCCACCCCGACCACTACCGCCCCACCGGCGAGCCGGACGCGGACTACGACGCGTACAAGGAGCTCATCTGATGACCCGGCAGGCCCCCCACCCACCGCGCTCGCGGTACGCCCGCGACGTCGCCGTCGTCGCCTTCGCCCAGAGCGACCACCTGCGCCGCACCGACGAGCTCAGCGAAGTCGAGATGCTGATGCCGGTCCTGCACGAGGTGCTGGACCGCACCGGCCTGAAGGCCGGCGAGATCGGCTTCACCTGCTCCGGCTCCAGCGACTACCTCGCAGGGCGGGCCTTCTCCTTCACCATGACCCTCGACGGGGTGGGCGCCTGGCCGCCGATCTCCGAGTCGCACGTCGAGATGGACGGCGCCTGGGCCCTCTACGAAGCCTGGGTCAAGATCCAGACCGGCGAGGCCGACACCGCGCTCGTGTACGCGTACGGCAAGTCCTCGCCCGGCTCCGTACGCGACGTGCTGACCCGGCAGCTCGACCCCTACTACACGGCCCCGCTGTGGCCCGACTCCGTCGCCCTGGCCGCCCTCCAGGCCCAGGCCCTCATCGACGCGGGCCACGCCGACGTGCCCGCACTCGCCGCCGTCGGCGCCCGCAGCCGGGCCGCCGCCCGGGCCAACCCGCACGCCCAGCTCCGCGGCGCCGTCCCCCAGGGCGACTACCAGGTCAGGCCGCTGCGCACCGGTGACTGCCCGCCCGTCGGCGACGGCGCGGCCGCCGTGGTCCTCGCCGCGGACGACACGGCCCGGCGGCTGTGCGCCCGCCCGGCCTGGATCACCGGCATCGACCACCGGATCGAGGCGCACGGCCTCGGCCTGCGCGACCTCACCGACTCCCCCTCCACCCGGCTCGCCGCCGAGCACGCGGGCCTCTTCGGCGGCGCCCCGGTCGACACCGCCGAGCTGCACGCGCCGTTCTCCTCCCAGGAGCTCGTCCTGCGCAGGGCCCTGCGGCTCGGCGACGGCGTGGCCGTCAACCCCTCGGGCGGGGCCCTGGCCGCCAACCCGATGATGACCGCCGGCCTGATCCGGATCGGCGAGGCCGCCGCCCGGATCCACCGCGGGGAGTCCCTCCGGGCCCTCGCACACGCCACCTCAGGCCCCTGCCTCCAGCAGAACCTGGTCGCCGTCCTGGAAGGGGACCGCACATGAGCCGCATGGGCAAGGAGCCCGTGGCCGTCGTCGGGATCGGCCAGACCAAGCACGTCGCCGCCCGCCACGACGTCTCCCTCGCCGGACTCGTCCGTGAGGCGGCCGCCCGTGCCCTCGCCGACGCCGAGCTGGACTGGGCCGACGTCGACGCCGTCGTCATCGGCAAGGCCCCCGACTTCTTCGAGGGCGTGATGATGCCGGAGCTGTACCTGGCCGACGCCCTCGGTGCGACCGGCAAGCCGATGCTGCGCGTGCACACAGCGGGCTCGGTCGGCGGCTCCACGGCGCTGGTCGCCGCCAACCTGGTCGCCGCCCGGGTCCACCGCACCGTGCTGACGCTGGCCTTCGAGAAGCAGTCGGAGTCCAACGCCATGTGGGGGCTGTCGCTGCCCGTCCCCTTCCAGCAGCCCCTGCTGGCGGGGGCCGGCGGGTTCTTCGCCCCGCACGTGCGCGCGTACATCCGGCGCACCGGCGCCCCCGACACGGTCGGCTCGCTCGTCGCGTACAAGGACCGGCGCAACGCGCTGAAGAACCCCTACGCCCACCTGCACGAGCACGGCATCACCCTGGAGAAGGTGCAGGCCTCGCCGATGCTGTGGGACCCCATCCGGTACTCCGAGACCTGCCCCTCCTCCGACGGGGCCTGCGCGATGGTCCTCACCGACCGGGCGGGCGCGGCGCGCGCCCCGAGGCCGCCCGCGTGGGTGCACGGCGGTGCGATGCGCAGCGAGCCGACGCTCTTCGCCGGCAAGGACTTCGTCTCGCCGCAGGCCGGGAAGGACTGCGCGGCCGACGTCTACCGGCAGGCCGGCATCACCGACCCGCGGCGGGAGATCGACGCCGTCGAGATGTACGTGCCGTTCTCCTGGTACGAGCCGATGTGGCTGGAGAACCTCGGCTTCGCGCAGGAGGGCGAAGGCTGGAAGCTCACCGAGGCCGGCGCCACCGAACTCGACGGGGACCTGCCCGTGAACCCCTCCGGCGGCGTGCTGTCCACCAACCCGATCGGCGCCTCCGGCATGATCCGGTTCGCGGAGGCGGCCCTCCAGGTCCGCGGCCGGGCCGGCGAGCACCAGGTCCCGGGGGCGCGACGGGCGCTCGGACACGCGTACGGGGGCGGGGCGCAGTTCTTCGCGATGTGGCTCGTGGGGGCCGGGATGCCGACGTCCTGACCGGACGCGGGGGTTCGGGGCGGGGTGGCCTTGACCTTGCCTCGGCGCGGCTCGGGTGACTTACCGTGGCCTGTGCGACACGGGCCGCGATGGTTACCCTTGGCCCCGGACGACGTACCGGGAGGAGCACGCACGTGGCCGAGAGCATGACTTCGCAGCCGCCGACCGGCTGGGGCAAGCCGGAGCTGGACCTCAGTGAGGCCGACTGGCAGTCGAGCAGCCGGGGGGCGGGCGACGTCCAGATCGCCTTCGTCGAGGGGTTCATCGCGATGCGCAACAGTGAGCGGCCCGAGAGCCCGTCGCTGATCTTCGCGCCCGACGAGTGGCGCAAGTTCGTGCTGAGCGCGCAGGGCGGGGAGTTCGACCTCACCTGAGCCGCCGCCGCCCCTGGGATCCCGGCTCCGCCGGGCACCGGGCTCTGCCCGGGCCAGCGCCTCAATCGCCGGCGGGGCTGGTTTTGCCGGGCCCCGGTTTCGAACCTGGTCCGGGGGCCGGCCGTTTCGGCCTCATCGGCGTTTGAGGTGCGGGGGTTTGGGGTGGCGCCCCTGAGGTCCCGGCTTCGCCGGGTTGCTGGGCTCTGCCCGGGCCAGCGCCTCAAACGCCGGCGGGGCTGGAGCTGCCGGACCTCGGCTTCGAAGGCCGGGAGGCCGACTTGCCGCCGGGTTCGGCTGTCGAGGCGGTTTCGGCAGCAGTGGTTGGTGGGCTGTGAGGGGCAGGGGCCACGGCCGTGCCGGTCCCCCCGGGCCCGTGGAAACGGGGTGCCGGTACGGGCTGAGGAATGGGCGGGAGCGGGCCGATACCAAAGAATCCGATCTTTCCCGGCCAGCACGCCTCCCCCCGCGCGTGCGCGGGCGTACGCTGAACCCCCCGAACAGGCCTGGGGGTACCAGCCATGACGGACCGCCGGACCCGCGGACGGCGCACCATGTTCGAGCGCGAGACGGAACTCGCCACCGCCGAGGAGGCCCTGGACCGGCTGTCCGGTCCCGGCCCCGACGGCCGCCCCGGCACGGGCGGCGGCCTGATCGCCTTCTCCGGCCCCGCCGGACTCGGCAAGACCACCCTCCTCGCCGAGGTCCGCCGCCGCGCCCTCGCCCGCTCGTACACCCTCCTGTCGGCCCGCGGCGGCGAGCAGGAGCAGCGCCAGCCCTTCCACGTCGCCCGCCAGCTCATCCAGCCCCAGCTCGCCGGCCGCACCGAGGCCGAACTGAAGGACACCCTCGGCAGCTGGTACGCCATCGTCGGCCCCGCCCTCGGCCTGTGCGCCGCCGAACAGGGCGCCCCGCCCGACCCCCAGGGCCTGTGCGACGGCCTCGACTGGGTCCTGACCCACCTCGCGGTCCAGCGGGCCCCCGTCGTCCTCGTCCTCGACGACGCCCACTGGGCCGATCCCGAATCCCTCTCCTGGCTCGCCGCCTTCGCCCCGCGCGCCGAACACCTCCCGCTCCTCCTCGCCGTCGCCTACCGGCCCGACGAACTCCCCGCGCACGCCGACGCCTTCCGTACGCTGCCCGGCCGGGCCGGACACCGCCCGCTCGCCCTCGCCCCGCTCACCGCCGAGGCCGTCGCCGGCCTGGTCCGCGACACCGTCGGCGGCCACGCCGAAGACCCCTTCTGCCACGAGGTCTGGGCCGTCACCGCCGGCAACCCCTTCGAGGCCGTCGAACTCACCGCCAAGGTCCGCGAGAAGGGCCTGCCCCCCACCGCGGCCGGCGCCCCGCAGCTGCGCGACCTCGCCGCCGCACAGCGCGGCGCCGGCCTCGTCGCCCGCCTGGAGCGCCTGGGGCCCTCCACCGTCCGCTTCGCCTGGGCCTGCGCGGTCCTCGGCACCGCCATCCCCCGGGACCTCGCCGCCCGTGTCGCCGGGCTCGGTGCCGAGGAGGCCGCTGGCGCCACCGGCCGGCTGCGCGAGGCCCGCATCCTGGCCGCCGCGACCGAAGACCCCGACGCCGGGCTGGAGTTCGTCCACCCGCTCATCGCCACCGCCCTGTACCGGGCCATCCCCGACGCCCTGCGCACCGCCTTCCACGGCCAGGCGGCCGCGGCCGTCGTCGACGCCGGACTCGGCGCCGGAGCGGCCGCCCGCCACCTGCTGGAGACCCACCCCGACAACGACCCCTGGGTGGTGCGCATCCTGCGCGAGGCCGCCGCCGAGAACCTCCGCGCCGGCGCCCCCGACGCCGCCCGCCGCCAGCTCGCCCGCGCCCTGACCGAGCCGCCCGCCTTCGACGAACGGGCCGCCGTCCTGTACGAGCTCGGCTGCGCCTCCCTGCTCACCGAGCCCGCCCACACCGTCAACCACCTGCGGGCCGCCCTCGCCGAACCCGTCGACGACCCGGCCCTGCGCCAGGGCATCGTCATCCGCCTCGCCCAGGTCCTCGCCCACAGCGACCGCCTCGCCGAGGCCTCCCGCACCCTCGCCCGGGAGATCGCCGCCACCGCCGACGTCCGGGCCCGACTGCGCCTGCAGTCGGAGCAGTTCATGTGGGACGCCTTCGACGCCGCCGAAACGGACTCCCCGGCCCGCTCCCGCCGCCTGGCCCGCCTCGCCGACCGGCTCACCGGCCGCGACCTCACCGAGCGGTACATCATCGGCCTGCGCGCCTGGGACGCCTGCCTGCGCGGCGAGCCCGTCGAGACGGCCCTGCACCACGCCGACCGGGCGCTCGGCAACGGCTTCAGCTGGGCGCACGAGGACCGCGGCTTCGAGGTCCCCGTCCTCGCCGCCCTCGTCCACATGTACGCCGACCGGCCGGACCGCGCCGAGGAGCTGTTCGAAGCGGGCACCGCCGAGTTCGAACGGCAGGGGTGGCGCGGAGCCCACCTCTCCTTCGCGTACAGCCTGCGCGCCTACATCCGCTACCGGCGCGGCCGGCTCGCGGACGCCGAGGAGCTGGCCCGCTCCGGCCTCCGGCTCGCCGAGCGCGTCGGGCACCGCACTCCTGTGCACTGGTACGCCATCGCCATCCTCCTCACCACGCTGCTCGCCCGCGGCCGCACCGACGAGGCCTGGGAGCTGGCGCAGGTACACGCGTACGACCGGCCATTCCCGGCCGCGGTGGTCTTCCCCGACTCCCAGACCGTGTACGCCGAACTCCTCCTCGCCAAGGGACGGCCGAAGGAGGCCGCCGCCGAACTGGAGGCCGTGGACCGCAGGCTGAGCCCGCGCGGCATCCAGAACCCCTCCTGGTGCCCCTGGCAGCTGCTCCTCGCGCAGGCCGTGCACGGGGAGGACCCCGAGCGGGCCCGCGCCCTCGCGTCCGACGCCGTGCGCCGCGCCCGCGCCTTCGGGGCGCCTTCCGGCATCGGGCAGGCCCTGCGCGTCGCCGCCCTGGTCGCCGTACCGCAGGACCGGCCGGCCCTGCTGACGGAGGCGGTGGCCCTGCTGTCGGCCTCCCCGGCCGGATACGAGCTGGCGCTCGCCCTCGCCGCCCTCGGCACCGCGCGCGGCGACGCGCAGCTCCTGGCCCGGGCCGCCACCACGGCCCGGGAATGCGGCGCCGACGGCCTCGTACGGGAGATGCAGCTCGCCCTGGCCGCACTCGACGGCCCGGCACCCCGCGACACGGCGGGCGGCCCGGAGCCCGTACGGCGGGCGGACACGCCCACGGCGTACGCCCGCGGCACCACCTGATCGGACCGGCCGGCCGCAGCGGAGGGGTCCGGTCATGGATCACCACCGGCGGCTCGGCCACGCCCGGGCCGAGCCCCTGGCCTTGGGGAAGGCGATCCGCCGGACCTTCGGCGGGCCCCCCGACCGCACCGGCCGGTCGATCCACGTGAGCCCTGACGACCCGGCCGTACGGAAGGCCTCGCCGCGCCCCGGAGAACCCCCCCCACCCCGGCCACGTCCGGGGAAGCCACCACCGTCAGTCCCGCCCCGCAGGCGCCCGCCGACTGCTCCACCGAGGGGCCACACCCTGGCTGCACGCTTCCGCCGGCGGGAACCGGACCGCCGGCACCGCCTGCGACCTGCTGCCTTCCTCCGGCAGCGGATCCCGGCCACCGAGCCGCGGACCACCGGCGACACGAGCCGCATGGACCACCGGTTCACCCCGGCCCCGCCGGTCCGGCCCGGCGCGGCCCCGCAGGGCCCGCCGGCCCGGCGCTCCGGCGCTCCGGCGAGGGGTGGGCCCCCGGGCCCGTAAATCCCGCCCGGCCACGTACCATGGCCGCATGTCCTTCCTCCGCCGCAACCGCGCCGCCACACCCGCCGGCCCGGACTTCGACGTCCTGGCCATGGACCCGGGGGACTGGCCGGGCAATCTCGGTGCCGGGCTGCTCCCCGCGCCCGACGGCAGCTGCCAGGGCGTCTTTCTCCGCTACGACCTGTTCGGCGGACGCGGCCCCGCAATGATCATCGGCAACCTCCCCGAGGGCTCCCCGGCCCGCGACCTCGGCGAGGGCCAGGTCCCCTTCGAGGTGGCCCAGCTCCTCGACGCCCTCGAGAACGACGAGGACGTCGAGGTCACCGGCATCGAGGACTGCCCCGTCATGCAGGGCGACAACCTCCTCATCGTCCGCAAGGTGAAGCTCTCCGAGAGCCGGATCAGCTGCGTCCAGTTCGACCGCAGCGACAACGTGCTGGTCACCATCGCCAGCTGGGACCGGCCCATCACCGACGACCTGTACGCGCTGCTGAAGCCGCTCCCCGCCGAGCTCTTCCAGCAGGGATAGAGCCCCGCCGGCGCCTCCCGCGGCGGCAGCGCCGGAGCCGGCCGCGGCGGCAGCGCCGGAGCCGGCCGCGACGGGCGGGACGACTCGGGCACCGCATCCTGGCCGAGGGCTCAGGCGTCCGCGATGTCGTTCGCCGCCACGTAGCCGAACGTCATCGCGGGCCCGATCGTCGACCCCGCCCCCGCATAGCTGTGCCCCATCACCGCCGCACTCGCGTTGCCCGCCGCCCACAGCCCCCGGATCACCGAGCCGTCCGGGCGCAGCGCCCGGGCCCGCGCGTCCGTGACGATCCCGCCCTTCGTGCCGAGATCGCCCGGCACGATCCTGAACGCGTAGAACGGCGGCGCCCACACCGGGGCCAGACACGAGTTCGGCAGCACGCCCGGGTCCGTGTAGTAGTGGTCGTACGCCGTGTCGCCCCGGTGGAAGTCCGGGTCGGATCCGGCGAGCGCCTGCGCGTTGAACCGGCTCAGCGTCGCCCGCAGCGCGGCCGCCGGCACCCCGATCTGCCCGGCCAGCCCGTCCCACGTCCACGCCTTCTTCACCGCACCCGCCCCGTACCAGGCGTCCGGGAACACGATCGTCGGCAGCACGTCCTTGAACAGGTACTTGCTGCGGTAGTTCTGATCCACGATCAGCCAGGCGGGTATGTGCGAGCCGGGCGCACCCCGGTCCCGGTCGTACATCACGTGCACCACGTCGCTGTACGGGGCCGCCTCGTTGACGAAGCGGGCCCCCGCCCCGTTCACGATCAGCCCGCCCGGCAGGGTGCGTTCGGCGAGGCAGAAGTACGGCTCCCCGGGCAGCGGGATCGTGGGACCCCACCACGCGTCCTCCATCAGGGCCAGCGCCGCCCCGGCCCGCTGCCCGGCCCGGATCCCGTCGCCCGTGTTCTCCTTGGCGCCCACCGACCACTGCGTGCCGATCGGCTGCTGCTGGTACTGGTCCCGCATCTGCGCGTTGTGCTCGAAGCCGCCCGAGCCGACGACCACGCCCTTGCGGGCGCGGACCACGCCCCGTACACCCTCCTTCTCCACGACGACCCCGGTGACGGCCCCGCCCTCCTGCACCAGGTCCACCAGCGGGCTGTTCAGCCACACCGGCACCCCGGCCCGCATCAGCCCGGCCCGCAGCCCGGCCGCCAGCGCCTGGCCCATGGTCAGCGGCTTCTCCCCGTACAGCGCCGCCTTCGTCCCGCGCGCCAGGCACTCGGTGGAGACCGCCAGGCCTTTTGCGCTCACTGCAGCCAGAGTGAGCCACTTGTAGTCCTGGCTGAACACCACCATCCCGGCCGGCACCGGCATGTACGCCGGGTTCAGCCGGGCGAGCTCGGGGCCCAGCACGTGGCCGTCGAGCTGGTCGGGCTCGATCGAGCGGCCGTTCGGCAGGCCGCCCGGCAGGTTCGGGTAGTAGTCGCTGTACCCGTCCATGTACCGGAAGCGCAGCGGGCTGTTGGCCATCACGAAGTCCAGCATCCGGGGCCCGTTGGCCAGGAAGGCGGCCTGCCGGTCCGCGGGCACCTCGGGGCCGACGACCGCCGCGAGGTACGCCGCCGCCTTCTGCGGGGTGTCGGGCACGCCCGCCCGCAGGATCACCGAGTTGTTCGGCAGCCAGATCCCGGCCCCCGAACGTGCCGCCGAGCCGCCGAAGGTCGGGGCCTTCTCCACCACCAGGACGCTCAGCCCGCGCCGCGCCGCCGTGAGCGCGGCTGTCATGCCCGCCGCCCCCGAGCCGACCACGACGACGTCGTACTCCCCGAGCGGAGCCCCTTCGGCCGCCCGCGCCACGGCGGACGGCAGCACGCCGGTGCCGGCGGCGAGCACGCCGGCCCCGGCCCCGGCGAGGAGGGTCCGGCGGGAGGGGAGGGCCGCAGAACCCGGGGCGGAGGCAGAGGCGGAGGCGGAGGCGGCGACGGAGGCATGGCTCGCGGTCATGGGCAGGCTCCAGCGGGAGGGGAGAAACGGCTACCTGATGCCGAGTCACAAAAGGTCTTCGGGGGATCATGTGAAGTCAAGGCACGCGCAGCGACGGCACCGCACGCCCGCCACCCCCAGGCCGCCACCCCCAGCCCGGCACCCGCCCCGAACGCACGAAATCCCGTGGTACGCACACGGGGTGCGTACACGGGATTTTCGTGACGGGGTGCGGGACCGCAGGGGTCAGCGGGTCCCGACCGCCGCGCGGACCGCCCTGCGGGCCATGCCGCAGTCGTCGTGCAGGCGGCGCAGCAGCAGCCGCTGCTCCTCGCCGGAGGACAGGGCCCCCGCCGGGAGGGGCTGGGGCGGGCCGGCCGCAGCCATGGAGCGCTGTACCGCCGTCTCGGACATCCGGATCTCCCGGGTCAGCACCAGCATCAGGTTGACCAGGAAGGCGTCCCGCGCGGCCGGACCGGCCGCCTGGGCGAGCCGGCTGATCTGGCTCCGTGCGGCCGGGGCGTCGCCGAGCACCGTCCACAGCGTGGCCAGGTCGTAGCCGGGCAGGTACCAGCCCGCGTGCTCCCAGTCGAGCAGCACCGGCCCCGCAGGGGACAGCAGCAGGTTCGACAGGAGCGCGTCACCGTGGTTGAACTGCCGTTGTACGCCGGCCAGCTTCAGCCCGTGCAGCAGCTTCTGCAGGTCACCCAGGTCCCGGTCGGTCAGCAGCCCCAGCTCGTGGTACCGCGTGATTCGCTGCGCGTAGTTCAGCGGATCCTCGAACAGGTCCGTCGGCGGCCGCCACTGGTTCACCCGGCACACCGCGCCCAGCGCAGCCCGTACGTCGGCCCGCGGCGGGGCCTCCACGGGGTGGCGCTGCAAAGCCGCGACCCGGCCCGCCATCCGTTCGACCACCAGCGTGCAGTTCTCGGGGTCCGCGGCGATCAGCCGTGGCACCCGGACCGGCGGGCGGTGACGGACGAACGCCCGGTACGTCGCTATTTCGTGCCGGTACCGCTCGCGCCATTCCGGCGAGTGGTCCAGTAAAACCTTGGCGACGGCGGTCATCCGCCCCGTCGTCCCGACCAGCAGGACCGACCGTCCGCTGCGGCGCAGCACCTGCACCGGCGCGAACTCCGGACAGATCCGCTGCACCGAGGCGAGCGCGGTGCGCAGCTGCGCACCCTGCGGCCCCGACAGGTCGATTCTTCCGCTGAGCGGCTGCGCTCCGGCACCCGGCATCCGCCGCGCCCGCACGGCGGCCTGCGCCGCTGCGGCGGGCCGGCCGGGGTCGAGGTAGGGGCCGCCGCCCGCCTGGAGCGTGCGGTGCGGCCGGACCGGGGCGGACACGGAGGACGTTGCTGCGTACATGGCTTGCTGTTCCCTTCGTGCGCCGACGAGTTCGTACGCCGCCCCGCCGATCCCGTACTTCACCCTGGGGAGTTCCGCCCGGTGACCGGGTCGGGGAGGCGCATTCCTACCTGACACCCGGCCGTGGGTGGCGGACCATGTTGCGTGCCCTGGCGAAGCCTGGCGAATAGTCACAGGGCATCTGACGGCGGGCTACTGTCAAGTCAGCCGAGAACCTGGGGGCTTGACGTGAGCAAAGGACCAAACACCCGCCTCAACGAC
Source organism: Streptomyces sp. NPDC032472 (assembly GCF_040636955.1). Classification (NCBI taxonomy): domain Bacteria; kingdom Bacillati; phylum Actinomycetota; class Actinomycetes; order Kitasatosporales; family Streptomycetaceae; genus Streptomyces; species Streptomyces sp. NPDC032472. The sequence continues at coordinate 120,389 of NZ_JBEZVK010000016.1, read as the reverse complement.
CTGTTCGGCCTCGCCGGCTGGTCGAAGGGCGAGCTGGCGAGGATGGTCAACCGGCAGGCGGCGGCCATGGGCCACCACCAGCTGGCCACCGACACCTCGCGGGTGCGGCGCTGGATCGACATGGGGGAGACCCCCCGCGAACCGGTGCCCACCGTGCTGGCAGCCCTGTTCACCGAGCGGCTCGGTCGTGTCGTGACCATCGAGGACCTCGGGTTCGTACGGCAGCGGCGCACCACCAAACGGCAGCCGGACGGGGCGAAGGAGAACCCCGACGGAATGCCCTGGGCGCCCGAACGCACAGCCGCGGTCCTCACCGAATTCACGGGAATGGACCTCATGCTCAACCGTCGCGGTCTGATGGGCGCGGGAATGGCGCTCACCGCCGGCTCCGCCCTCACCCACGCCATGTACGAATGGCTGCACACCGACCCGGGTACCGCCGGGGGCGCGCAGCGCTTCGGCGACTCCTTCCAGGCCGACCCCGCGGGCTTCGACCGCTACGAGGCCGCCCCCATCGGCTCCCAGGAGATCGAAGCACTGGAGCGCTCGGTGGAGGTGTTCCGGGCCTGGGACGCCTCCAGAGGCGGCGGACTGCAACGCAAAGCCGTGGTCGGCCAGCTCAATGAGGTCGGCGGGATGCTGGCGTACCACCACCCCGACCACCTCCAGCGGCGGCTGTGGGGCGTGGCGGCCAACCTGGCGGTGCTGGCGGGCTGGATGTCCCACGACGTGGGTCTCGAACCGACCGCGCAGAAGTACTTCGTCATCGCCGCGCACGCCGCCCGCGAGGGCGGCGACCGGCCTCGCGCCGGTGAGGCGCTCTCCCGGGCCGCCCGCCAGATGGTCCACCTGGGCCGGCCGGGCGAGGCCCTGGACCTGATGAAGCTCGCCCAGTCCGGCTCCGGGGAGCAGACACTGCCGCGCACCCGCGCCATGCTGCACACCATCGAGGCCTGGGCGCAGGCCGCCATGGGCAAGGGGCAGGCCATGCGCCGCACCCTCGGCGAGGCCGAGGAGCTGTTCGTCTCCGACAGGGGGGACGTGCCGCCGCCCTCGTGGATGCAGCACTTCGACGAGGCGGACCTGCACGGCATGCAGGCGCTGGCCTTCCGCACCCTCGCCGACCACGACTCCTCCGCCGCACCGATCGCCCAGCGCCACGCCCGGGAGGCCCTGCGGCTGCGGGGCAACGGCTACCAGCGGTCGCAGATCTTCGACTACATCTCCATGGCCTCGGCGTGCTTCATCGCCGACGACCCGGAGCAGGCCGACCGCTACGCCCGCCTCGCCCTGGTCTCCATGAACGAGACCTCCTCGCACCGGACGTGGCACCGGCTGCGCGAGATGTACCGGCTCACCGGCCAGTACGCGGGCTACTCGCGCATCGAGGACCTGCGGGCGGAGATCAAGCTCGCCCTTCCCGACAGCCCGGTGCAGCAGACCGTCTAGGGCGTGCGGGAGAACCGTGCGAGCGAAACGGGGCACACGAGAGCGAGGCCGCGCCGTCCGGCGCGGCCTCGAACCCCGTGAGGGCCTTGGGGTGAGGGCCTTGAGTACGGACGGTGAGGCCCGACCCGGGGCGGCTCAGCCGCCGATCCGGGCCACCAGGACGCAGGCGTCGTCCTCGCGCCGGCCCTCGCCGAACTCCTCGACGACCATCCGGAGGCATTCCTGAGCCGACCGCGCCGCCGTCAGCTGCGGGGCGAGCGCCAGCAGCCGCTCCGTGCCGTCGGCCCGGTTGAAGTCGCCCCTACGCGGGGCCAGCCCGTCCGTGTGCAGGACGAGCACGTCGCCGGCCTCCAGCCGCTCCTCGGCCTGTCCGTACGCCGCCCCGGAGGTCGCGCCCAGCAGCACGCCCTCGGGCGGTACGAGGGCGCGGCCGCTGCCGCCGCGGAACAGCAGCGGGGCCCGGTGGCCGGCCTGCGCCCAGGACAGCAGCCGGCGCTCCGGGTCGTAGCGGCAGCACAGGGCCGAGCCGAGGGCGGGCTGCACGGAGGTCTCCAGCAGCTGGTTGAGCCAGCCCATCAGCGGGCCCGGTTCGATTCCGGCCATGGCCATACCGCGCAGCGCGCCGAGCATCATCGCCATGCCCGAGGTGGCGGTCACGCCGTGGCCGGTGAGGTCTCCGACGGTCAACATCGAGCTGCCGTCGGGGAGTTCCAGGGCGTCGTACCAGTCGCCGCCGATCAGGGCGCTGGTCGCCGAGGGCAGGTAGTGCGCGGCCACGTCGAGGGCGCCGGTGGTGTCGTGCGGGAAGCGCAGGGAGCCGCGCCACGGGGGCAGCACGGCCTCCTGGAGCTCGACCGCCAGCCGGTGCTCGGTCTGCGCGATCTCCCGCCGCCGCTGGAGCGAGTCGCGGGACTCGCGCACCGCGCGCTGGCTCCGGCGCAGCTCGCTCACGTCGCGGAGCACGGCCCACATGGAGGCGGTGCAGCCGTCGGAGTCGAGGACCGGCTCGCCCCGCATGTGCAGGGTCCGGACGCGGCCGTCGGCCCGGACGATGCGGAACTCGCCGTCTATCGGCTTGCCGTCGACCAGACAGGCCGTCACCATCGCGGTGAGCAGCGGCTGGTCCTCGCTGAACAGGGTGGAGCCGAGTTCGTCGAGGGGGAGGGGGCCCGCCTCCGGGGAGCGGCCGAAGATCTGGAAGAGCTCCTCGGACCAGCTGACCTCGTCGGTCAGCAGGTTCCACTCGGCGCTGCCGACGCGGGTCTGCTGGGCCTCGGCCTCGGCCTCCGCGACGGCGTCGGGGCCGGTCTCCGGGAGCTCCTCGAGCACGGGCGCGGGGGGCAGGCCCTCCTTGAGCTGGCCCAGGTGCTCGCGCAGGTCGTCGAGCTGGTGCACGGCGAGGTCGCACAGCGCGCGCTGCCAGCGGCCCTGGGCGTCGTTGTCGTCGACGACGGTGTCCCGGCGCACTGCGTCCACGCCGCCGCGCAACCGCCGGGTCTGCGAGATCAGTGCGTCCAGCGACCCCGGCTGGGACGGCTGCGCGGGACGGTCCGCGAACAGGTGGGGCGGCATGAGAACTCCGATACAGGCGCGGCACGGCCAAGTCTGAAGGAAGGACCGATTACGACTGTTGCACAGGCGGCGACGGCCTGTAAGGCGTTTGGCAACATCCGCAACGTTCTTGCTTCGGGCATATGCCTAGGGCCTGCGGGACGCCCTCCTGACTGTGCGAATGATTCCGGTCGGCCCTGCCGGAGGCCTGTGCGGAGCCCCGCCCTCACACGATGAGGGGTACCGGGTGGATCTCGTTGGCCGGGTGGCCCGTGCGCTCGTGGATCCGCATGACGGCCTCCGCCGAGGGGGCCTCGGACAGGCAGTAGACCGTTCCGGACGCCGGGTCGGCCCAGGCCTTCTCGAAGTGCACCTTCTCGTCGCCCTCGATCGCCAGGTCCGCCTTGTGGGCGGCCATCAACTGCTCCTGCGTGATGCCCTTCATGCCGTGGTGGACATCCATGTACTTCGCCACCGCCGAACACCTCCTCGCGTGCTCCGGTCGGACGGGTCTGGTACTTCCATCGTCCGCCCGTGGCCGGAAACCGGCCTTTCGGGCGGGCCGGATCGCTCACCTGAGCGAGCTTCGGGTCCGCTCGGGTCACCGGACTCGCACGGAGCGTCGATCCACCCCCCCACCTGGGGTACCCCCGAACGAAGGACCCCCTCCTGCGCGTTCCGCGGGCGCGGCGGGCGTTCCGCTTCCCACGTGTACCGCAGATCGCTACCCTACGTGTCGGTAATGAGCCAGGAGCGGCCCGTGCCAGCGGGTCCCGCGCAGGGTGGGGGCACAGCGACATGACCGGGCAGGGCCTGCCGGACGGGCAGAGCCGGGCGGACGGCCACCGTCCGACGGAGGGGCACGGCCGCCGCACCTTCCTCACCTACCTCGTGGCCGCGCCCACCCTCGCGCTCGTCACCCGGGCCGGGGCCGACGCCCTCGCCCCGCAGCCCGCCCACGCCGTCGTCCCCTCCCTGCCCGCCCCCGCGGACCTGGTCGACCTCGGCGACCTGTTCATCCTGGCCGGCGCCCCGACCGCCGCCCTGCTGGTGCTCACCGTCGAGGCGGACGGGAGCATCCGCTTCCGGCTGCCGCGCGAGGAGGTCGGCCAGGGCCTCACCACCGCCGTCGCCATGCTCGTCGCGGAGGAGCTCGACGCGCCGCTCGCCTCCGTACGCGTCGAACTGGACGATGCCCGGCCCGAGCTGCTGTTCAACCAGCTCACCGGCAGCTCCAACTCCATACGCTCGCTGTACGGGCCGGTCCGGCAGACCGCCGCCACCGCCCGCGCCCGCCTCGTCGCGGCCGCCGCGCTCCGCTGGAACCTGCCCGCCTCCACCCTGACCACCGCAGGCGGCGCCGTCCGCGCCCCCGACGGGCGCACCGCCGGCTACGGCAGCCTCGCCGCGGCCGCCGCCGAACCCACCCTGGCCGTCCTCGGAGCGCACCCGAAGGACACCGGCCGGCACACCCTGGTCGGCCGGCCCACCGGCCGGATCGACGCCCGCGCCATGGTCACCGGCGCCCAGCGCTACACCCTCGACCTCGACGTCCCCGGCGCCAAGCCCTGCGTGGTGCGCCGCCCGCCCACCCTCGGCGGCACCGTCCGGTCCGTGGCCAACCTCGCCGCCGTCCGCGCCATGCCCGGCGTCCTGCACGTGGTCACCGTCCCGACCGGCGTCGCGGTCGTCGCCGAGACCTTCGGCCAGGCCCTCGACGCCAAGGCCGCCCTCCAGGTGGCCTGGGGCCCCGGTCCCGCCGACGGGCTGTCCGACCCGGAGATCCGGGACCGGCTGCGCGCGGCCGCCCCGGCGCCGCTGCTGCCGCCGCTGCTCACCCCGTACGTCGACGCCGAGTTCGACTTCGCCTTCGTCAGCCACGCGCCGATGGAGACCAACTCCGCGGTGGCCGACGTCCGCGAGGACCGGGCCGAGATCTGGTCCGGGCTGAAGTCCCCGATCGTGGCCCGCCAGACCATCGCCGCCGAACTCGGCCTGCCCGTCGACAAGGTGACCGTCCACGTGGTCCAGGCCGGCGGCTCCTTCGGGCGGCGCCTCTTCTTCGACGCCGCCTTGGAGGCCGCCCGCGTCTCGAAGGCCTGCCGCCGCCCCGTCCGGCTGATGTGGACCCGCGTCGACGACACCCGGCACGGCCGGATGCGGCCCGCCACCCACCACCGGATCCGCGCCACGTACGCGCTCGGCGAGGTGCTGAGCTTCGAGCACCGGGTGGCCGCCGCCGAGACCGACTTCCGGCACGGGCTCGGCGAGATCATCACCGCCACCGCCGCGAGCCTGCCCGCCGGAATCGGCAACGCCACCCTGGCGCAGACCCTGTTCCACACCACCGTGAAGACGCCCTACCACTTCGGGCTCACCACCCACGGGCTCACCGAGGTCCCCACCGGCATCCCGACCGGCTCCTGGCGCTCGGTGTACTCCGCCAACACCCGCGGCGCCGAGGAGATCGTCGTCGACGAGCTCGCGGCCCGGACCGACATGGACCCGTACCGGTTCCGGCGCACGTTCCTGAAGAACGACGCCCAGCGCGCGGTGCTCGACAAGGCCGCGAGGGAAGGGGAGTGGGGACGGCCCATGCCGGCGGGCTGCGCGCAGGGCATCGCCTTCCACGAGGAGTACAAGTCCCGCGCCGCGTGCCTGGTGGAGATCGACGCCCGCGACCCGGAGCACGTCCGCGTCACCAAGGCGGTCATCGCCGTCGACGTCGGCCTGCCCGTCAACCCGCGCGGCCTGGAGGCCCAGATGATCGGCGGCCTCACGGACGCCATCTCGACCACCCTGAAGGCCGGGCTGCACCTGGACCGGGGCCTGCCGCTGGAGGGCAGCTACAGCCAGTTCCACTGGGCCCGGCAGCGCGACACCCCGCGCGACGTGCGGGTCTTCGTCCTGCCCGCCACCGGGGAGGAGCCCGGCGGCGCGGGCGAGCTCGGCGTGCCGGCCGCCGTCGGCGCCATCGCCAACGCCTGGGCCCGGGCCACCGGGAACAAGCCGCGCAGCTTCCCCCTCGACTTCGACGTCGACTTCACCCCCTACCCCCGCTAGCGGCAGTTCAGGAGCCCCGCCGTGCCCTCGCACACCTTCACCGTCAACGGGCAGAGCGTCACCGTGGACGCGCCCGACGATCTGCCCCTGCTGTGGGTCCTCCGCGACATGCTGGGCGTCCGCGGCCCCAAGTACGGCTGCGGGGTGGACGTCTGCAAGGCCTGTACGAGCCATCTCGACGGCCAGGACGTCCGACCGTGCGTCGTGCCCGTCTCCGCCTGCGCGGGGAAGTCGGTCACGACCATCGAGGGGCTGGCGAACGGGGACGAGCTGCACCCGGTGCAGGAGGCCTGGCTGGAACAGGACGTCTCCCAGTGCGGGTTCTGCCAGCCCGGCCAGATCATGGCGGCCGTGGCCCTGCTCAAGCGGACGCCGTCGCCCACCGACGAGGACATCGACGCCATCGCCAACATCTGCCGCTGCGGCACCTACTTCCGGATCCGGGAGGCCATCCGCAGCGCGGCGGCGCGCCTGTGAGCGAGGTGGGCCCCGGCGACTCCCCCGTCGTTCCCGGGGCCGACCCGCTCATGGCCCAAACCTAGGCGGGAGGTGGCCGGTTCGCAGGGTCCGGCCTGCACAGTGACCGGGGGAGACGGGTATCACTGCGCACAGTGTGACGCGGGTGGTTGAATGCGGCGGCGCGACCCGGATCGAAGGGACCCTCAGATTCCGAAGCCCCCCGCCACGCCGCCTTCGGTGGAGCCTGACACTGCGCCCCTCACGGCGCCGGCCGCGGTGCCCGCGCCGACGCCTCCGGGCGAACGCTCCCGCTCCCGGGCCGAGGACGTCCTCAAGGTGCACCGGCTCGCCCACTCCGGCGGCTCCGCCGCACTGCTCCAGTGGCTCGGCGGCCGGCTCGGCGGCTGGACGGGCGTGCTCCCGCTCGACGCCCCCGCAGGCCCCGAACTCGCCGTACGGGGCGCCGCGGAACTGGCCGCCCGCCGGGTGCGGTCGGCCGTCCTGCACGGCGACGGCTCCGCCGCGCTGCTGTTCGCGCTGGACGACCACCGCGCCCTGGCCGCCGTACTGGACCTGCCCCACGACCCCGGCGCGCCCGCGCTGCTCGCGGACGCGGCGGCGGTCCTCGGCCTCGTCCTGCGGGCGGAGGAGGCCGAGCGGCGCGAGGAGCGGGCCGAGCTCGCCGAGTCCCGGGCCCGCGAGGCCGTCCTGCACCTGCTGATGAACGGCCGGCTCTCCACGGCCCACCAGATCGCCGAGGCGCTGAGCCCCTCACTGCCCGAGCCGATGCGGATGTACGTCGTCGAATGCCGGGCCGGGGAGCGGACCGCGGTCACCCGGCTGTGCGAGGAGCTGACCGGCGGCCGGGCCTGGGTGGTGCGCTGCCCGGTGTACGTCCGCCACCTCATCGCCCTCGTCCCCGCCGACCTGGCGGCCACCTCGGCCTCCCACGACCCGCTGGCCGAAGCGCTGACGGGTGCGGTCGGTGACTGCGTGGTCGGGGTGAGCGGGGAGCTGCGGCTGCGGGAGGCACCGGCCGCGTACACCCAGGCCTTCCACGCCCTGGCCGTGGCCCGCGGCCGCCGCGAGCGGCACGCCCGCTTCGGCCCCGGACCAGAGCCCGAACTGGCCGCGCACACGGCCGGGGCCGGCTGGGCCACGGCGGTGCTCGCGCCGCTGCACACGTACGAGCCGCGAAGGCCGCAGGACCCCGGCGCGCAGGAGCTGCGGGCCACCGCCCACGCCTGGCTGAACTTCTCCTCGCACGCGACCCGGCTGCTGAAGATCCACCGCAACACCCTCGCGACCCGGCTGCGCCTGATCGAGTCGGTGCTCGGCGCGGACCTGGCCCGCCTGCCCGACCAGGCCGCCCTGTCCCTGGCGCTCCGGCTGACCCCCGGCGGCGCCGTCGGGGCGACCGGGACCGGCCCGGGGCCCACCGCCGACTCGGCCGCCAATCTGCGGGCCGGCCTGGACGGTGTCCTGCGCCACCCCGACCTGGCGGCCTGGGCGCGCTCCCACCTGGAGCCGCTGAGCGCCCCCGATGCCCCGCCGGGGGCGGCGCACACCGTACGGGCCTGGCTGCGGCACGACGCCCACCTGGTTCCGGCGGCAGCCGCCCTCGGCATTTCGGTGCCGGGCGCGCGCAAGCGGCTGGTCCGGATCGAGGCCCTGCTCCAGCGCTCGCTGCTGCACTCGCCGAGCGCCCGGTACGACCTGTGGCTCGCCCACCGGGCCGTGGAGCTCGCCGGTTCATCCGGGGACACAGCCCCGAAAGCGCTCGTACCGGACGAAAAGTGAATGACCATGCCTGAATGAGGCGTATCAATCTCAAGCGCGTCCTGGTGGGCGAGCCGCTCGACACCGCCCGGCTGGGCGAGACCCTGCTGCCCAAACGGCTCGCCCTGCCGATCTTCTGCAGCGACCCGCTCTCCTCCGTCGCCTACGCCACCGAGGAGATCCTGCTCATCCTCGCCCTCGGCGGGACGGCGCTGCTCCACCTCGCCTGGTACCCGGCGGCCGCCATCGTCTTCCTGCTGATCGTGGTCGTCGCCTCCTACCGGCAGACCTGCTACGCCTATCCGGGCGGCGGCGGCGCGTACGTCGTCAGCTCCGAGAACCTCGGGCAGAGCGCCGCACTGACCGCCGCCAGCGCCCTCCTCGTCGACTACGTGCTGACCGTCGCCGTCTCCGTGGTCTCCGGCGTGGCCGCCATCACCTCGGCGATCCCCGCGCTCAGCGACCACCAAGTCAGTCTCTCCGTGGCCTTCGTGGTGCTGCTGATGCTGATGAACCTGCGGGGCGTGCGCGAGTCGGGCCGGATCTTCGCCGTCCCCACCTACGGGTTCGCCGCCGTCATCTACCTCATGTTCATCGTCGCGGCGGTCCGCCTCGCGACCGGCGCGACCATCCGCGCCGAGTCCGCCGACCTGCCCCTGACGCCCACCGGCACCTTCGTCGGCCTCGGGCTGGTCCTCCTCGCGATGCGCGCCTTCGCCTCCGGCTGCACCGCCCTCACCGGTGTCGAGGCGATCAGCAACGGCGTGCCCGCCTTCCGCAGGCCCAAGAGCCGCAACGCCGCCAACACCCTCGCCGCGATGGGCGCCCTGTCGGTCACCATGTTCTTCGGCATCACCGTCCTCGCCATGGTGTACGAGGTGCACGTCGCCGCCGATCCGACCGAACTGGGGCTCGCCCCGGGCACCCCGATGTCCACCGCCCTCGCGCAGATCGGCCGCGCCACCTTCGGCGACTGGCACGTCCTGTTCTACCTGCTCCAGGCGGCCACCGCGGGCGTCCTGGTGCTCGCCGCCAACACCGCCTTCAACGGCTTCCCGATGCTGGCCTCGATCCTCGCCCGGGACCGCTACGCGCCCCGCCAGCTCTTCAACCGCGGCGACCGGCTCGTCTACTCCAACGGCATCGTCCTGCTCGCCCTCGCCGCCGTCGCCCTCATCGTCGCCTTCGACGCCCAGCTGACCCGCCTCATCCAGCTCTACATCATCGGCGTCTTCGTCTCCTTCACCCTCTCCCAGGCGGGCATGGTCCGGCACTGGCGGCGCGAGCTCACCTCGCCGGCGACCCCGCGCAGGGAACGGGTCCACATCCACCGCCGGCTCGCCATCAACGCCGTCGGCGCGATGCTCACCGCCCTGGTCCTGGTCATCGTCCTGGTCACCAAGTTCACGCACGGCGCCTGGCTCGTCGTCATCGCCATGCCGCTGCTCTTCCTCGGCATGAAGAGGGTCCGCCGGCACTACGACCGGGTCGCAGCCCAGGTCGCCGTCCCGGCCGACGTCAGGCCCCGCAAGCCCTCCCGCCACCACGTGCTGGTCCTGGTCTCCGCCGTCCAGGCACCGACGCTGAAGGCCCTCGGCTACGCCCAGGCCCTCCACCCCGACACCCTCACGGCCGTCACCGTCGCCGCCGACGAGGACGACGCGCGCCGGCTGCGCGAGGCCTGGGCGGAGCACGACCCCGGCGTACCGCTGAAGGTCATCCACTCCCCGTACCGCGAGGTGGTCGGGCCGGTCCTCGCCCACGTCCAGGAACTGGCCGCCGCCGAGGGCACCGACGTGCTCTCCGTGGTCATCCCCGAGTACGTGGTGGGCCACTGGTGGGAGCAGCCGCTGCACAACCAGATCGCCCTGCGCCTGAAGGCGCGGCTGCTGTTCACGCCGGGGGTCGCGGTGATCGACGTGCCCTACCTGCTGGAATCGGCCCGGTCCGCCGCCCCGGACTGACGGGCGGGCGCCGCCGGGCGCCGGACGGCGGCCTTCGGGGTGCGGTCCGCCTCACCCGCGGCGTGCTGCAGGACCGCGGCGTGGGCGAGCGCCAGCTCCACCACGTGGGCCGGGTCGGACAGCGACCGGCCGGTGAGCTGCTCCAGCCGGCGCAGCCGGTTCGAGACGGTGTTGCGGTGGCAGTACAGCCGCTGCGCGGCCTGGGTCGTGGAGCCCTGGCAGGTCAGCCACGTGCCCAGCGTGGTCAGCAGCACCCGGCAGTCCTCGGCCGGAAGCGCCAGCACCGGCCCGAGCACCACCTGCCGCAGCCGGCCCGCGAGTTCGGCCTGGGAGGCGACCAGCGCCATCGGGAGCCGCTCGTCCAGCAGGGCCGTGTACGGGCGGCCGCCCGGCACCGGGGTCGTGCGCAGCGCGAGGGCCGCCAGCCACCGCGCCCGCGCCAGATCGCCCGGGCTCTCCACCACCGGGCTGACCCCCGCCCGCACACCGAGCGGGGCGAGCAGGTCCCGTACCGACTCCAACGGGGCGCGGCCCAGCTCCACCAGCCCGGTCTCCCCGTCCGCCCGGATCCGCCACAGCACGCGCGGGCCGGCCGCGGAGGGCTCACCGCTCCGCCCGTCGGCGCTGCCCGCGCCCAGCACCACCACCGCGAACCGGCCGCGCTCCGGCAGCCCCAACCGGGCCGCCGCCTCGGACACCGCCGGGCCGTCGGTCGACCCGGCCCCGTCCAGCAGGGTGTCCAGCAGGGCGGCGCGCCGCTCCCGGTCGCGGTCGCAGCGCGCCGCCTCAGTGGAGCGGTAGGCCTCGGCCACCGCGTCCGTCTGCTGGTCCAGTACGTCCCACAGCACCGCCGCCAGCGGCAGCAGCCGGGGCAGCCGCGCCGGATCGTACGCGGTCACGGCCTCGGTGAGGGTGTGCCACAGCAGGCGTCCGCCGCGCCGGTACGTCCGCAGCAGCGAGGCGAGCGGCAGCCCCTGCTCGGCGCGGAGCGTGCCGGTGGCCCGGGCGTCGGCGAGCTCCACCGGCAGCCCGCGCGCGCTGCGCAGCAGCCCCTCGACGGACTGGCCGAGGTTGTGGTGGATCCGCTCGCGCAGCTCGGCCCGGCCGAGCAGGGCGGCGTACGCGGGGTCCTCGGCGAGCGTCCGGTCGGCGAGCCGATCCGCCGTCACGGCGATGCGGCGGGACAGGTCCTCTCGTATCTCCTCGATGATCCGCTCCATGAGGGGCAGAGTGACACGGAAGGGGGACCGGTGGGGAGGTCCCGGACCGTGCCGCGTCCGCTAGCGTGTCCGAATCACTGCAAGTGGAGTGCCCTCGCGCAGTGCACTCCTGCACCCACAGCCCCCACACCGTCAGGAATCCTCGCATGCGCCAGAACCCGGAGCGCCGCGCCGCGCTGCTCGACGCCGCCATCGACGTGCTCGCACGCGAGGGATCACGGGGGCTGACGCTGCGGGCGGTGGACGCGGAGGCGGGCGTGCCGACCGGTACGGCCTCGAACTACTTCGCCAACCGGGCGCAGCTGCTCGTTCAGATCCTCCACCGGACCCGGGAGCGGCTGACCCCCGAGCCCGCCGACCTGTCCGGCGAGCTGGACACCAAGGAGCTGCTGGTCCGGCTCCTGGAGCGGATGCGCCGCGAGCGCAACGTGCACATCGCGATGCTGGAGCTGCGGCTGGAGGGCATCCGCCGCCCCGAACTCCAGGCGGAGCTGGCCGAGTTCCAGCGCGAGGAACTGGAGGCGAACATCGCATGGCACCTGGAAGCGGGCCTGCCCGGCGACCGGCAGGGCGTGGTCCTGCTGTACCTGGCGATGCTCGGCCTGATCGTGGACGACCTGACGGCCCCGGCCATGCTGGACGCCTACGCGCCCGAACACCTCATCGACACCATGGTCGAACGCCTGCTCCCGCGCACTGCAGCCCGGCGCGATCAGCATTCGTGATCAGAAGTCGACGGGATCCGGCCAATGAGCCGTGCTGTTCTGTGCATGTTCCCGCGGAAAATGCCAGAAGGCCCTTCCGGACTGCTGAACTTGAGTAGGTTCCCTCCTGTCGCGCCGTAGACCGTGCACCTCGCACGTCCGGCCGGGAGGGGAGCCCGCGTGCCCGGGATCGACGAATGCCTGCTCGAAGCCATGGCCCTGCCCGGGGCGCGCGGGGCCGCGCTGGTCGACTGGAGCAGCGGACTGGCCCTCGGCACCGCCGGGGACTCGCCGGTCGGGGACCACGAGACCACCGCCGCCGAGACCGCGGAGCTGGCCAGGGCCGCCGCCGAGTACGAGTCCTTCGCCCAGCCGACCGCGGAGCTCGCCGCGGACGACCCCGGCGGCCCGCCGGTGGAGGACGTGATCGTCACCACCCGGACCGGCTACCACGTCCTGCGCTTCGTGGAGACCAGCTTCGACAGCAGCGTCTTCCTCCACCTCTGGCTCGACCGCACCGACGGCAACCTCGCCCTCGCCCGCCACAGACTCCGCGCCCTCGCCGAGGGGCTGGTGCTGAGATGAACGCCACCGCCGCCGCTGCCGTCTCGCCCCTGCTCACGCGGCTCGCCGCCGAGCGCGCCACCGGCGCCCTGCTGCGCGACCGCGGCACCCTCTTCCTCGAGGACGGCCGCATCGTCCACGCCGAGAGCCCCGCCACCCCCGGCCTCGACGTCCTGCTCACCACCGGCGGCGGCCTCGCCCCCGAACGCTGGCGCGAGGCCGTGGACCGGGCCGGTGCCCGCCGCCAGGTCGCGCGCTTCCTCGTGGACAGCGGGGGCCTGGCCGGCGGCGAACTGGAGATCTGCCACCTCGCCGCCATCTTCGACGCCGCCTTCTTCGCCCTCTCCCCGGGCAGCGGCCCCTCCCGCTTCCGCCGCGGCGCCACCCACTGGATCGGATCCGTGCGCTCGGTCCCGGCCGCCGCCGTCGAGCGCGAGACCGCCCGCCGCCGGGAGCTGCTCGACGCCGTCTGGCCCTACCCGCAGCTCGACACGGTCCCCGTGGTGCCCCGGGCCGCGGCCCCCGGCCAGACCGTCACCGCCCGCCAGCGGATGCTGCTGGCCCACGCCGACGGCGTACGGACCCCGGCGGACTTGGCCTGGCTGCTGGGCCGGCCCGCCTTCCACACCCTGCTCGACGTCCGGCGCCTGGCCGCGGCCGGGCTGGTCGAGACCCCGCACGCGCCGGTCCCGGCGCACGCGGTCACCCCCCTGCCCGACTGGATGACCGAGACCCAATCCCCGGACGTGGCGCTGCTCCGCCGGTTACGCGACGCACTGGAGGCAAGCCTGTGAGGCTCCCGCTGCGACCGGCACTGCGCTCCGAGCGCGCCGACCGCTCCGAGCGGAGGCAGCCCGAAAGGAGAAAAGCCGACATGATCACGGCGATGGTGCCCGCCGAGGCAGAAGCCGAGATACTCGCCGAGCTCCGCCGGCTGCGGGCCAGGGTCCCCCAGCTCAGCGGCGCACTGGCCGGCAGCTCCGACGGCCTGGTCCTGGCCCAGGACAGCGCCGCCACCGAGGTCGAGGCCGTCGCGGCCCTGACCGCGGCCGCCCTCGGGGTGGCGCAGCGGCTGAGCGACAGCACCGGCCAGGGCGGCTTCCGCGAACTGCTCGTCCGGGGCGAGCACGGCTACGTGGCCACCTACGCCGCGGGCGACGCCGCCGTCCTGACCCTGATCGCGGAACCGCGCGTCAACGTGGGCCGGCTCCACCTGGAGGCCCGCCGGTCCAGCCTGCGGATAGCCGAACTCATCGACCACACCCTCGGGCGCCGCGGCCCCGAGACCCCTGTCCCGCAGGCCTGAGGGCCCCCGCACCGATCCACCCGTACGTTCACCGCCCGTACAGACCCGTACACACACGTCCAGACCCGCACAGATCCGTACATACCCGTAGAGAAAAGAGGAACCCGTCATGGCCAGTGTGGAAACCGCCCTCAAGGAAGCGACCACCGTCATCGACGGCGCCCTGGGCGCCGCCCTCGTCGACTACGACAGCGGCATGGCCCTCGGCACCGTCGGCGGCGGCAAGGACCTCGACCTCTCCGTGGCCGCGGCCGGCAACACGGACGTGGTCCGCGCCAAGGTCCGCACCATGGAGATGCTCGGACTGAAGGACGAGATCGAGGACATCCTGATCACCCTCGGCGGCCAGTACCACCTGATCCGGCTGCTGAAGGGCCGGGGGAGCAAGGGCTTCTTCCTCTACCTCGCGCTCGACCGCGGCCGGGCCAACCTGGCCATGGCCCGGCACCAGCTCAAGAAGATCGAGAACGAGCTCGAAGTGTGATCGAACGTTCGGTCGGTCACCGACGCCGAGGTGGCGGGCGGCTTAAATCTTTGCCGTCCGTCCCGGCCGACCGCCGCATATGTCCAGGATGGGGGGACTTTATCATCCCGTAACCGAGTAGGATGCTCTCACCTACCTGATCATCCAAAGAGTTTGCACGCTGGAGAACCTGCACCCCATGCCCCCGCGCCTGAGCATCGTCGTCCCCGTCTACAACGTCGAGCTCTATCTCGACGAGTGCCTGGAGTCCATTGCCGCCCAGACGTTCGCCGACTTCGAGTGCATCCTGGTCGACGACGGTTCCACGGACAACAGCGCCGCCATTGCCAAGGCCTTCGCCGCGCGGGACAAGCGCTTCCGGGTGGTCATGCAGGAGAACGCCGGCCTCGGCGCCGCCCGCAACGTCGGCGCCCGCCACCTCTCCGAAGGCACCGAGTACCTGGCGTTCGTCGACAGCGACGACACCATGCCCGACTACGCCTACGAGCGCCTGATCGCCGCCCTCGACGAGACCGGCTCCGACTTCGCCGGAGGCAACGTCCAGCGCTTCCGCTCCGTCGGCATGCAGCAGTCCTGGGGCCACCGCGCCGCCTTCGCCAAGACGCAGCTGAAGACCCACATCTCGAAGTTCCCCGCGCTGGTCACCGACCGCACCGCCTGGAACAAGGTCTACCGCCGCAGCTTCTGGGACGAGCACGGCTTCCAGTACCCCGAGGGCATCCTCTACGAGGACGCCCCCGTCAGCATCCCCGCGCACTACTTCGCCTCGAGCGTCGACATCCTCAGCGAGTGCGTCTACCACTGGCGCGTCCGCGAGACCGGCGAGCGCTCGATCACCCAGCGCTCCACCGACCCGGTCTCCGTGATCGACCGCGTCACCTCCATCCGCCTGGTCCGCGAGGCCCTCCAGGGCAAGCAGGGCGCCAAGTACGTCCGCTACCTGCGCGACTACGACTACAACGTGCTGAGCGAGGAGCTCCCGCTCATCTACAAGTACGTCGAGGAGGGCGGCCCCGAGTTCCGCGCCGCGTTCGTCAAGGAGGTCGGAGGCCTGATCCGCGAGATCGGGACCGAGCCCTGGTCCGGCCTGACCGTCGCCGACCGCCTCAAGGCGTTCCTCGCCAGCGAGGGCCGCGTCGAGGAGTTCATCGCGCTCAACAACCACCAGCGCGACTACTCCTACAGCGTGCCGGTCAAGGGACTGGCCCGCCCCCAGGCCGACTACCCCTTCCTGCAGGGCCGCCCGCCGGTCCCCGCCAAGCTCCTCACCCTCGGCAACCGCGAGCGCCGCGTCGTCAGCCGCCTGGAGCAGGCCGTCTGGAGCGACGGCAAGCTGCTGCTGCGCGGCTACGCCATCCCCGGCCACCTCGGCGCCGAGAGCCGTCTCGCCTCCCGCAAGATGCTGATCTTCCGCGAGGGCGGCAAGCGCCGCCGCACGGTCGTCAGCACCCGTACGGTCGCCTCTCCGATGGCCACCGCGAACGTCGCGCACCTGGCCCTGCGCCACGCCGACTGGGCCGGTTTCACCGCCGTCGTCGACCCCACCGTCTTCCAGTCCGGCGGCACCTGGCGCGACGGCATATGGACCACCTCGGTCGCCGTCACCGGCGCCGGCGGCCTGCACCGCGCCCGCCTCAAGGGCGGCGAGTCCGACAGCGGCCAGAACCCGCCGGCCCACTGGGTCGCCCCCGACGTCCGCATCCTGCCGAACGCCCAGGGCGCCCTCACCATCCAGGTCGAGGTCGTCCGCGCCCGCGCCCTGGACGCCCGCCCGGCCGGCGACGACGCCGTCGAGATCAGCGGCGAGCTCGCCGCGGCCCTCGGCACCGACGCCACCCTGCGCCTGGAGCACGTCTCCACCGGCACCGTGCTCACCCTCCCGATCGAGACCGCCGGCGGCGCCGACCGGATCCCCTTCACCGCCCGCGTGCCGCTCGCCGACCTGGCCGCCGTGCCGGACGCCGAGACCGCGCCCGGCGCCTGGGCCCCCGAGCCGTGGAGCGTCAGCGTCACCGCCGCCGACGGCACCGAGCACCGCCTGGCCTACGACGAGCGCGGCGGCTTCACCGGCCTGGTCGTGCCGCTGCCGGGCGACACCCCCGGCCGCACCCTCTACGTCAAGCGGGGCAACACCGGGCACCTGACCCTGTCCGTGCAGCCCTCGCCGCCGCTGGTCGACTCGGTCTCGGCGCAGGACGGCACCGTCACCCTGCGCGGCCGCTTCACCGCCCCCACCGACGAGCCGTACGAGCTGGTCTTCCACGACGCCAACGGCATGGAGTTCAGCTACCCCGTCACCCGGGACGGCGACACCTTCGAGGCCTCCTTCGAGCCCATGTGGCCCGAGCCCTTCGCCGGCCGCACCACCATCCCGAGCGGCCGCTGGTGGCCCACCCTGCGCCCCGTCTCCCAGGGCGGCACCACCGCCGGCCTGCTCGGGGTCGAGCGCGGCGCCCCGGTGCAGTTCGCCCCCGGCGCCCTGCACGCCGGTCCCGCCGCCCTCACCGTCCAGGGCCGCCGGATGCGGGTCGAGGCCCGCTTCTACGACCGCATGGCGCTCGTCGCCGACCCGATGCTCAGCCCCCACGACCGCTCCCGGTACGCCCAGCGCGTCCTGCGCTTCGAGACGTACCCGGCGCGCCGTGCCCTGCCGGTCAAGGACATCGTCGTCTACGACGTGCACCAGGGTCTGGGCGGCGGCGACTCGCCCCGCGCCATCCACGAGGAGCTGGTGCGCCGCGGCGAGAAGCTCGACCACGTCTGGCTCGTCCGCGACGGCCGCACCGAGGTCCCCTCGACGGCCCGCGCCGTGCAGTACGACAGCGCCGAGTGCTGGGACGTCCTGGCCCGCGCCCGCTACTACGTCGTGAACGACAGCGTGCCGCGGCACTTCCTGCGCCGCTCCGGCCAGGTCGTCGTCCAGACCTGGCACGGTACGCCGATCAAGGAGATCGGCCACGACTTCATCCACGACTACTACACGAGCCCGGACGTCCTCGACGGGCTGGAGCACGACAGCGCCCAGTGGACGCTGCTGGCCTCCCCGAGCTCGTACGCCACGCCCATCCTCAAGCGCGCCCTCGGCTACCAGGGCGAGGTCATCGAGTCCGGCGCCCCGCGCGCCGACGCCCTCGTCCGGCCCGACGCCAAGCGGATCGCCGAGGTCAAGCGGCGGCTCGGCCTGCCCGAGGACAAGAAGGTCGTCCTGTACATGCCGACCTGGCGGGAGAACCGCGAGGGCTTCTCCGGCGGCTACAAGCTCGACCTGCAGATCGACCTGGACGCCGCCCGCCGCGAGCTCGGCGAGGACCACGTCCTGCTCGTCCGCGGCCACCACAAGGTGAACGAGCAGGTCCGCGACCGCGTCCGCGACGGCTTCGTCATCGACGTGAACCGCTGGCCCGACCCGACGGACCTGCTGCTCGTCGCCGACGTGCTCATCACGGACTACTCGGCCGTGATGTTCGACTTCGCGCTCACCGACCGGCCGATCCTGCTCTTCACGTACGACCTGAAGCACTACCGGACCACGCTGCGCGCCCTCAACTTCGACCTGGAGGAGAAGGCGCCCGGCCCGCTGCTGGCGGACTCGGCGAGCCTGATCGAGGCCGTCCGCAACGCCGACGCGCTCGGGGACCAGTACAAGGACGCGCGGGCCGCGTTCCGCGCCGAGTTCTGCGACCTGGACGACGGCCGCGCCGCCGAGCGCGTCGTCGACCGGATGCTGGAGCAGGGTGCCAAGCCCAAGGCGTAAGCCATAGGAGTGCATTCCAGGCGCACCTGAGACCGGCCCCGGGCCCACCGATGAATTTCGGGCCCGGGGCCGGTCTGTAGTGGAAAGCGGTGCGGCCCCGCCGTCGGGGCCGCGTGCGACCCACCCCGCCTGGAGGGCAGTCATGAGCAGCACCGGTTTCACCACGTGCCTGTGGTTCGACGGCGTCGCAGAGGACGCCGCCGCGTACTACGTGTCCGTGTTCAAGGACGGCCGGATCGGCCGGACCGCCCGCTACACCGACGCGGGCCCCGGCCCGGCCGGCGAGGTGATGGTCGTCGAGTTCGAGATCAACGGGCAGAAGTTCGTCGGCCTCAACGGCGGCCCCCAGTTCACCTTCAACGAGTCGATCTCCTTCCAGATCCACTGCGAGGACGAGGCCGAGGCCGACTACTACTACGACGCGCTGACCAAGGACGGCGGCGAGGAGTCCGCCTGCGGCTGGGTGAAGGACAGGTTCGGGGTGTCCTGGCAGGTCGTCCCGCCCGGCGCGATCGACCTGGTCACCGACCCCGACCCGGGGCGGGCCGCCCGGGCCACCGCGGCGATGATGAAGATGAAGAAGCTGGACGTGGCGGAGATGCGCCGGGCCGCCGACGCCGCGGGCTGAGGGCCCGGGCGGAAGCCCCGGCCCAGGAGCAGGCCGGCCAGCCCGGCCAGTCGGCCTGCCCGCCCTGCCCGGCCCGGACGGCTCGGACGGCCCGGATCCGGTCTCAGCCGGCGATCCGGGCCAGCAGCTTCGGCAGCGCCGTCCCGATCGGCTCGCGGATCACCTCTTCGGCGAGGGCGTCGTACGGGGTCTCCTCCGCGTTCACGATGATCAGCCGGGCCCCCGCCTCGGCGGCCATCCCGGCCAGCGAGGCGGCGGGCTGCACCTGCAGCGTCGATCCGACGGCGATGAAGACGTGGCAGCCCTTGGCGATGGCCACGGCCTGGGCCAGCACCTCGGGGTCGAGGTGCTGGCCGAACATCACGGTCGCGGACTTCAGGATCCCGCCGCAGGACAGGCAGGCGGGATCCGGCTCCCCGGCCGCGATCCGGTCCAGGGCCTCGTCCATCCCCGTCCGCGCCCCGCACGCCGTGCACACCACGGCCCGCGCGGTGCCGTGCAGCTCCAGCACCTTGCGCTCCGGCACCCCGGCGAGCTGGTGCAGCCCGTCCACGTTCTGCGTGATCACGCGCACCGGCACGCCGCTGCGCTCCAGCTCGGCCACGGCCAGATGCGCGGCATTCGGCCGCGCCCCCAGCGCCCCGAGCTCGGCACGCATCCGCCAGGAGCGGCGCCGGATCTCCGGATCGGCCATGTAGTACTCGTACGTCACGAGCTTCTCGGCGTCGGGCTCCCGGCGCCACAACCCCTGCGGCCCCCGGTAGTCCGGAATCCCGGAGTCGGTGGACATCCCGGCCCCACTGAACACTGCGACAAGCGGCTTACCCATGCCCCGACCCTACGGAGCGCCGGCGGGGGACCGCGACCGGATTTGCGGCTCCCGCGGACGGGGGCGGAGAGCCGTTCCTGCGGTGAATCCCGCCCTCCACAGGAGTGAGATCCGGCCCCCACCCCTGTCCGCGACCCCGCCCGGCGGTTACACATCCCGCATGGACATCACGCCGTACCGCCTCGGCGCCGTGCTGCTGACCCTGCTCGTGCTGCCGGCCCCGACCACCGCCTTCGCCGATCCGGCCCCGGTGCCCGCCCGCCACCGGCACAGCGCGGAAGAGATCAGCGCCTTCCTCACCTCCTTCTACGGCCATCACGGCCCCTCCGAGCACGACCGCGAGCAGAAGGTGTCGCAGCAGCTCAAGGACAGACAGGGGCAGAGCCGGTACGTGGACGTGCTGCTCTGCGCCCGCAGCGACGCGCGGGACGGCGCCCGCCGTGAGCCGCAGGACATCGTCATCGGCCCGGTGACGGTGGCCCAGTCCGCCAAGGTGGGCTGGGCCACCGTCACCACCCACTGGAGCTCGGAGGTGACCGACACGTTCACGGCCTACGTTCGCCTCGACTCCCGCCCGATCAAGATCGACGATGTGATCTGCGCCGGGTGAGATCCGGAGCGCAGGTCTCCCGACTCGGCTGCCCGCGCGCCCCGTTGGGGCTTCGCCGGTGCGTTCCCCGGGCGCCTGCGGTTCCCTCGGCGCGTCTGGTACAACACCGGACATGACGGGATTCGAGATCGGCGGTGCGAGCGCCGCGGACATGGAACTGATGCGCACCTGGGCCGACGAGGAGGGCTGGAACCCGGGCGACTCCGACCGGTTCGCGTTCGCGGTCGCCGATCCGGCCGGCTTCCTCGTCGGCAGGATCGACGGCGAGCCGGTGGCCTGCATCTCCGCCGTGCGGTACGGCTCCGGCTTCGGGTTCATCGGCTTCTACATCGCCCGCCCCGCCTTCCGCGGCCAGGGGTACGGGATCCAGCTCTGGCACGCGGGGATGAAGCGCCTCGACGGGCGGCTGGTGGGCCTCGACGGCGTCGTCGACCAGCAGGACAACTACCGCAAGTCGGGGTTCCGTTCGGCGTGGAACAACGTCCGCCACGAGGGCCGCCCGCGGCGCGAAGACGGGGTGGCGGACGGCGGGGTGGAGGTGGTCGATGCCGCCACGCTGCCCTTCGGGCTGCTGGCCGCGTACGACCGCCGGTTCTTCCCCGAGGCCCGCGACGCCTTCCTGTCGGCCTGGACCGCCCTGCCCGGCCGTACCGCGCTCGCCGCCGTGCGCGACGGGCGGATCGAGGGGCTCGGGGTGGTCCGGCCGTGCAGCGGGGCCTCCCGGATCGGCCCGCTGTACGCGGACGGCCCGCAGATCGCCGCCGCCCTGCTGCACCGGCTCGCCGAGCACACCCCGGACGGCGTGGTCGCGGTGGACGTGCCCGACGCCAATCCGGTGGCCACCGCCCTGCTGGCCGACCTGGGGCTGGTCCCGACCTTCGAGGCGGCCCGCATGTACACCGGGCCGGCCCCGCAGCTGGAGCTGTCCGGGCTGTACGGGGTCACCAGTCTCGAACTGGGCTGAGGGGCAACGGTCGAGGGCGCCCGGGGTCCGGGCGGCGGTTGCACGGCGCCGCCCGGTCCCCCCCGGCCCACGTACCCGGTCAGAACCGGAAGAGCGCGCCGCTCGCGTGCCGCAGGCCGCACGGGTTGGCGAAGGTGTAGGAGTAGCTGAGGCGGCGGCCCTGCCAGACGCCGTCGGCGGTCACCGTCATCGGGTTCCACTCCCGGGTGCAGTCGACGCCCGGCCCGGGTTCGGCGCTCGCGTCCAGCCGCGTCGCGTGCGCCCGCAGGTCGGCGCAGGCCGCCGCCGGGGACGGGTGCGTGCCGCCAGGGGCGGGCGCACAGACCAGGGTGACCGCGCGCATCACCCGGTCCTGCGCCGGGTTCTCCCCGGCGGTGATGCTGAGGACGATCGCGGAGGGCGCGTACAGGCTTTCCGTGCCGGCCGGCGCGGCGTCGGCGGCTCCCGGCCAGGCCAGCGCGCTGAGCGCGGTGAGCGTCATGGCGGCGGAACCGAGACCGAGACTCCGTGCGATGGACCGCATTTCGAACTCCCTTGAGTGGTTGCTTCGGATAGCGGACAGGAGTCTTGCCGAACGAAGCCGTGAACGCCCGTTCGGACCGTGATTTTCCGTCACCGTTCGTGAGTGGATGTATGCAGTCCGCAGTGGGGTGGGTGCAGCTGACCTGTGCCGGAGCGCTGCCGCGAATCGGCCGAACACACGCGCTGAAACCTTTGCCGCAGCCCCGCGAAGGGCCGGTGACGCGCCGGGACGGGCCCTTATTGGGTGGCGTGGGCGTGCGGGGCGTACAGGTCGAGCAGCCGGGTGCGGGTCTGCTGCAGGCGCAGCGCGAGGACGCGCCCGACCCAGTGCCCGATGGCCGAGCCGAAGGCCGGGTCGGCGTCCATGAGCATCCGTACGGCGCTCGCGTCGAACTCGTAGCTGCGCACCGGGGTCATGGCCTCCGCGCTCAGCTGCCACACGTACGGCGGGAACAGCCAGGACCAGCCCACCAGCTCACCCGTGCCGAGGTTCTCGACGGGAGCCGGACGCCGCCGGCCCGGCACCGGGAGCTGGAGGGTCACCGTGCCGGAGCGGACGATCCAGAAGGACTCCGCCGGGGAGCCCTCGTCGAAGATGCGGGCGCCCTCGGGGAAGTTGACCTCGCGGGCCCGGTCCATCAGCCGGGCGCGGTGCTCCGCGGACAGGACGGCGGCGATGCGGACGGGGGAAGGTGTGCTCACGACGGCCTCCGATCACGGCCCCCCGCTACCGTCCAGTGTGGCCGACCCCGCGCGAATCCGGGTGAGGCCGCGCGCGCCGGCCCGGCCGCGTCCGCATGACCGCATGACCGGATTGCCGCATGACCGGATTGCCGCATGACGGAATGCCGCATTGCCGCCGGTCAGTCCTCGGCATTGGCCTCCAGACAGGCCAGCTCCATCGCGTCGAGGACCGCCTCGTGGCTGCGCCGGCTCAGCTCGGCCACGTTCTCGATCTGGGCCGTGGCCCAGGCGGCCAGCGTCATCACCAGCACCCGCAGCCCGTCCGTGCCGTGCTCCGCGAGGATCGCGTCGGCGACGAGCATCGCGTCCTCGGGCACCCGCTCCGGCGGCTCCAGGCCGGCGAGGCCCCGCAGCATGACGAGGGTGCGTCGGGAGATCTCCGGCGTCATCCTCGCCAGCCGCAGGTCTTCTTCTTCGTCCATCCGCCCCGCCCTCCGGTTCCTCGCCTGTCCCCTGAGGGCACGGTAGAGGCCGGCGGACGCGCGCGGGGCCGTTTCGCCGGGCCGGCTCCGCGGAACGCGCCCGTACCCGTGGGTTCCCTACCGCCCGACCGGCCGGTAACTTGGCCGCCGCAGTCGCCCGGATCGGGCGGCCCGACCCGGCGGGAGACCGATGAAGAGCCTCGTGCGCGCGGCGGTGGCGGCCGCCCTCCTGCTGCTGGCGGGCGCCCCGTCGGCGTCGGCCGCGCCCTCGACCGCCCCGGCGGCCGTCTCCTATGCCCCCGCCGCCGCGGCGGAGAGCTGGACCCCGCCGCTGTCCACCCGGGGCCGCTGGATCGTCGACGCGAACGGCAACCGGTTCCGCCTGCGCTCCGGCAACTGGGACGGTGCCCAGGGCTCCTGGACCGGATCCGGCGACCGCAACGACCCCGCCACCCACCACGCCGGCCAGGACTCCCACGGCATCCCCCTCGGCCTGGACCGGGTTGCGCTGCCCACCCTCCTCGCCGACTTCCGGGCCCTCGGCCTCAACAGCATCAGGCTGCCCTTCTCCAACGAGATGCTCCGCAGCACCGTCCCCGTCCCGGACGCGGCCGTCGCCGCCAACCCGGAGCTGCGCGGCCGGAGCCCGCTCCAGGTCTACGACGCGGTCGTGGCCGCGCTCACCGACGGCGGCTTCGCCGTCATCCTCAACAACCACACCGTCACCACCCGCTGGTGCTGCGGCCTCGACGGCAACGAACGGTGGAACAGCGGCCGTTCCACGGCCCAGTGGGCCGACGACTGGGTGTTCCTGGCCCGCCGCTACCGCGGCAACCCGCGCGTGGTCGGCGCCGACCTGTACAACGAGGTCCGCCGCGACACCTTCGACGACCCCAACTGGGGCCTCGGGGACGGCCACGACTGGCAGGCCGCCGCCCAGGAGGCCGCCGACCGCATCCTCACCGAGGCCAACCCGGACCTGCTGATCGTCGTCGAGGGCATCAACTGGACCGGCATCCCGGCCGACGGCCTCCCGCACGGCCGCCCCGTCCTCACCCCGGTCCGCGCCCTCTCCCACACCCTCGTGGTCTCGCACAAGCTCGTCTACTCGGCCCACTTCTACGGGTACACCGGCCCCCGGCACAGCGGCGCCACCGGCATCGGCGAGACCCACGACCCGCGCTACCAGGACCTGACCCGCGCCGAACTCGAACAGGTCCTGTACGACCAGGCCCTGTTCGTCGCGGCCGAGCCGGGTACGCACTTCACCGCACCCGTCTGGATCAGCGAGTTCGGCATCGGCGCCGACGAGGGAGCCGCCCGCCCGCGGGCCTGGTTCGAGAACTTGACCGCCCAGCTGGCCGCCGCCGACGCCGACTTCGCGTACTGGCCGCTCGTCGGCTGGAGCGCCACCGCCCAGGGCGCGCCCGGCGGCGACACCTGGGCCCTGCTCCGCTACGACGCCGCCGGCCGCCGCTCCGGCGTCCTCGACGCGGCCGACTGGCGCACCCCGCAGTGGACCGGCCTCGCCGCAGCCGCCGGGCGCACCGGGCCCGTGCCCGCCACCCCGTCCTCGTACCAGCTGAGCACCGACCACCGCGACCACAACGCCTCGCTGCTCACCCGGGCCGGCGGCGACTGGGACAGCGGAGCCCGCAAGGCGGTCTGCCCCGACGGCGCCCGCCTGGCCGGCCTCTCGCACACCGGCGGCCGCGGCCTGTGCACCGACGCGGACCTGCGGGCCGCGGCGGGCGGCCCCACCGTGGTCCGCGACGAGGCGTACGTCCCGCCCGGCGGCGACTGGGCCACCGGGTACACCAAGCTCCAGTGTCCGCAAGGCGCGTTCCTGATCGGCTACAGCCTGCGCGGCGAGCGGGTCTCGGCGGCCCTGTGCGCCCCGGCCCGCACGGCCCTGCCCGCGGCCGCCGGCCGCACCGTCTGGTTCGACCGGGGCGACGGCCGCCCGCAGGGCGCCACCGGCGGCGACTTCGCGTACGGCCACTACAAGGGCCAGTGCACGGCGGGCGAATACGCGGCGGGCATCGCCTTCACCACCCGCTTCGCCACCCGCCCGTCCCCAGCGGCCCTGCTCTGCCGGCCTCTGCGGGCCGACTGACCGCGGGCCGGCCCCGGGTCGGAAACGGTCCGGCCGGCGGCGCCCGGTGTGACGGCCGGCAGGCAATGGAGGTCGGGTCGAGAGCGGAGCCACCTCCAAACGGGCATCGCCCGTGCCGACACCCAGGGGGTCGTCGATCTCCCTGCCCCGCGGGCTCCGGGGCCGCTCAAGGTTGCGGGAGAACGATCCGGACTTCACCCTGCTGGATGCCCTGCCCTGCCCTGCCCTGCCCGGCCGTGCCCGCGACATCACACCGGCCGGCCGGCCGGGAGCCGTCCGCGGGACGGCGGTGGTCGGCGGGTTTCGCATGCATAACGCCAAGTGCGGTGAACGGGTGCGCGAATCGTCCTAGGGTGCCCGTACGCAGGGCCGGGGGCGGCGTACGGCCGGTGCCCGGCCACCGATGCACCGCGCACACTGGGGGGTTCATGCGCAGATCCACAGGGGCCGCGGCCACGCTCGCCCTGTCCTCGTCCCTGGCCCTGGTCGCGGCCGGAGCGGGTCTCGGCCTCGGCCTCGGGCTCGGACTCGCAGGGCCGGCGGCGGCCGTCACGCCGCCGGTGGCCTTCACCGCCGACCCGCTGCCGACCTGGCAGCCCAACGGGGTCGTCTGGGCGCTGGCCGAGGCGGGCGGCACCGTCTTCGCCGGCGGCACCTTCTCCGCCGTACGGCCCCCCGAAGGCTCCGGCGGCACCGAGCGGACCGCGGTGAACTTCGCCGCACTGGACGCCGCGACCGGCGCCCCGACCTCCTGCACGCTCTCCTTCACCGTCGGCAGCGGCACCGCCACCGTCCGGGCCCTCGCCGTCTCGCCCGACAAGAAGACCCTGTACGCGGGCGGCTACTTCGGCGCCGTCAACGGCACCCCGGTCTCCAGCCTCGCCGCCGTCGACGTCGCGACCTGCACCGTGAAGCCCTCCTTCCGGCCGGCGTTCGCCGCTACCGTCCGGGCCCTGGCCGTCACCGGCGACACCGTCTACGCGGGCGGCGACTTCCTGACCGTCGACGGCCAGCCGCGCCGCCGCTTCGCCGCCGTCGCCGCGTCCGACGGGGCCCTGAAGCCCTTCCGGGCCGACGCCGACGAGTCCGGCCGCGCCGTCGAGCTCACCCCCGACGGCGCCCACCTCGCCCTCGGCGGCGACTTCTTCACCGTCAACGGCACCGACACCCACGCCCTGGCCATGGTCGACGCCGCCACCGGCGCGATCGCCAAGGCATACCCGGGCTTCATCCAGACCAACTCCGTCGTCAAGGACCTCGCAGCCGACGCGAACGGCATCTACACCGCCAACGAGGGCACCGGCGGCGGCGTCTTCGACGGCCGGATCGCCCTGCACCCCACCGACTTCACCCAGCGCTGGCGCGACACCTGCCTCGGCGCCACCCAAGCCGTCCTGCCGTACCGGGACGTGCTCTACAGCGCCTCCCACGCCCACGACTGCTCCAGCGTCGGCGAGTTCCCCGACGGCCAGCGCCACCACCTGCTCGCCCAGCCGACGTCCGGCACCGGCAAGCTCGGCTGGGCCCCCGACACCGACGACGGCATCGGCGAGGGCATCGGCCCGCGCGTGATGACCGTCGGCTCCGGGAGCGGCGTCCCGTACCTCTGGGTCGGCGGCGAGTTCACCACCGTCAACGGCGCCGCGCAGCAGAGCCTGACCCGCTTCGCGTCCACCGGCGACACCGGCGCGCCCACCGCCCCGCTCGCGAGCGCGGCGAGCTTCCGGCCCGGCGAGGTCCAGGTCCGCTGGCGCACCGGCCTCGACCTGGACGACAGCACGCTGACCTACCGCGTCTACCGGGGCGGCGCGGCCGCGCCCGTCGCCACGGTCACCGCCGACTCGCTGTTCTTCCGGCGCCCGCAGGCCTCCTGGACCGACACCGCCGTCACGGCCGGCCAGACGTACACGTACCGGGTGACCGCGACCGACGCGGCCGGCAACACCAGCGCCCCGTCGGCGCCCGTGAGCGTCACCGTCCCGAGCTCGCCCGAGGCCTACGCCGGCCAGGTCCGCGCCGACGGCGCCCAGCTCTACTGGCGCTACGACGACACCGTCCTGCCGTACGCCGCCGACTCCTCGGCCGGCGGCAACCAGAACGGGGTCCACCTGAACGCCCCGGCCCTGCGCCAGACGCCCGCCGCGGTCACCGGGGCGAGCACCGCCATCGGCTTCAACGGCACCGACACCCAGGTGTACGGGGACCGGCGCCAGACGGTCGGCAGCAGCTACTCCCTCGAGACCTGGTTCAGGACCGACACCACCCGCGGCGGCAAGCTCTTCGGCTTCGGCAGCAACCAGTCCCGCGGCAGCAACCAGTACGACAAGCACCTGTACATGACCAACGACGGGCGCCTGGTCTTCGGCGTCTACACCGGGGCCACCCGCACCGTCACCACCGCCGCCGGCTACAACGACAACAGGTGGCACCACGCCGTCGCCACCCAGGGCCCGGGCGGCATGGCCCTGTACGTCGACGGCGTCCGCAAGGGCTCCCTCGACGTCACCACGCACGAGAACTACTCCGGCTACTGGCACGCGGGCGGCGACAGCCTCGGCGGCTGGCCGGACCGCCCGACCAGCGAGTACTGGGCGGGCCGGCTCGACGAGACCGCCGTCTACCCCACCGTCCTGAGCGCGGCGCAGGTCCAGAACCACTACGTCCTCGCCACCGCCCCCGCCGACTCGGTCGTCCGGGTCACGGCCGCCGAGGACACCTACGCCAACGCGGGCGCCCCCGACGGCAACTTCGGCGCCTCGGGCTCCCTCGCCGTCCGCGGCACCCCGCTGTACACGAGCTACCTGCGCTTCGACCTGCCCGCCGCGCCCGCGGGCACCGTACTGAAGTCGGCCGCGCTCAGCGTGAAGACCAGCACCATGAGCGGAGCCGGCACGGCCGATACGGTCTCGGTCGTCCCCGTCACCGGTGCCTGGACGGAAGGGGCCGTCACCTACAACAACCGGCCCGCGCTCGCGCCCTCCGCGATCGGCAGCTACCCGGGCGTCCCGGACGGCTCGGGGGTCCACACCACCGCACTGTCCACGCCCGCCGTCGCGGCCGCCCTCGGCACCGGCTACGGCCTCGCCCTCACCGGCAGCGGGACGGACGCCCTGTGGCTGTGGTCCTCCGAGGCGCAGGCCAACGAGGGCACGCCGCAGCTCACCCTCACCTTCGGCCCCCCGTAGCCGGTCCCCGCAGCCGCTCCGGCGCCGTCAGCGGTCCGCCGTCACGGCAGCGCGTACGTCAGGACGTAGTCGACGGACGTGTCACCGTGGCGGGACTCGAACCCGCCGGAGCCGGAGAGCCCGGCCAGCTCGCCCGTCCCCGACCCGGGGACGACCTCGAAGGTGCACCGGGTGCCGCCGGCGTCGAACGTGCCGCGCTGCTCCAGCGCGAACGAGCCCGTACGGCCGTCGACGGCACCCGACAGCAGCTCCACACCGGTGTACGAGCCGACGCTCTCCCCGGTGTAGGTGATGGTGTAGGCGCAGGACGTCGAGGGGGCCTCGATCCCGCCGGTGAAGGAGTTCACCACCGTGGAGCGGGCGAGCCGCGGGGTGGAGTCGGCCGGGCCGACCGGCTGCTCCTCCCAGTCGGCGAACGTGAAACGGCCCGTGGTGCGGATGGACACGGCAAAGCCTCCCGAGGGGCAGGGTGTCGGGGCGGGCCTGTCCCGCCCCGGTACGGGAACCAGCCTGTCCGGGATACCTGCCACCTGCTGTCAGGTATCCCGGACGGGGCGGGAACAATGGCCGGCATGCGTGCCGACCGCCTCCTGTCCCTGCTCCTGCTGCTGCAGAACCGCGGCCGGATGACCGCACCGGAGCTCGCCGCCGAGCTGGAGGTCTCCGTCCGCACCGTCTACCGCGACATCGAGGCTCTCGGCGCCTCCGGCATCCCCGTCCACGCCGACCGCGGACCGGCGGGCGGCTACCGCCTGATGGACGGCTACCGCACCCGCCTCACCGGCCTCACCGACACCCAGGCCGACTCCCTCTTCCTCGCCGGTACGCCCGGCCCCGCCCGCGATCTCGGCCTCGGCGCCGATCTCGCCGCCGCCCAGCTCAAGCTGCAGGCCGCGCTGCCCGCCGCACTCGCCGACCGGGCCCGGCGGCTCCAGGGCCGCTTCCACCTCGACGCCACCGCCTGGTTCCGGGATGCCGACCCCGTCCCGCACCTCGCGCAGATCGCCCAGGCCGTCTGGGACCAGCGAATCCTCGTCGCCGCCTACCGGCGCTGGAACGGCGAGGAGCGCACCGGGCGCACCCTGCACCCGCTCGGCCTGGTCCTCAAGGGAGGCATCTGGTACCTCGTGGCCCGGCCCGCGGACGGATCAGCCGGGGTGTCCGCGGACGGGCCTGCCGACGGGCCGGGCGAGACTCCCGTACGGACCTACCGCGTCTCCCGGTTCCTGGTCGTGGACACCGCACCCGGGACCTTCGTACGCCCCCACGGGTTCGCCCTCGCCGCGTACTGGGAGCAGTCCGCCCGGCGGCTGGACGACGCCCTGCGCCACCAGACCGCCGTCGTACGCCTCTCCCCGCGCGGCCTGCGGCTCCTGCCGATGCAGTTCGGCGCGGCCGGGAGCCGGGCCCTCGCCGAGGCCGGGCCCGCCGGCGCCGACGGCTGGACCACGGTCCGCCTGACCGTGGAGGTGCAGTCCGTCGCCGTCGGTGACCTGCTCCGCCTCGGCCCCGAGGCCGAGGTGCTCTCCCCGCCCGAACTGCGCCGGGCCCTCGCCGAGACGGTCGCGGTTCTCGCAGAGCGATACAAGGGAACCGCTCAGTAGCGTCCCGACTACCCTGGCGCCATGACGATGCAGAAGACCGTTCATGTGAGTGTTGAGGCGATGCTCGAGGACCTCAGGACACTCGTGGAAGTCGAGTCTCCGTCGCGTGACCTCGACGCGCTGACGGCATCGGCCAAAGTGGTGGCCGGGGTGCTCGAGAGCCGGCTCGGCGGGCAGGCCGTCCTCATCGACAGCGAGGCCGGGCCGCACGTCCACTGGTCGGGCGGGGGCGATCCCAAGGTGCTGATCCTCGGCCACCACGACACGGTCTTCCCGCTCGGCACCCTCGAACGCCGCCCGTTCGCGGTCGAGAACGGGCACGCGACCGGCCCCGGCGTCTTCGACATGCTCGGCGGACTGGTCCAGGCCGTCCACGGCGTGGCCGCCCTGGAGGACCGGTCGGGCGTGGAGATCCTCGTGACCGCCGACGAGGAGGTCGGCTCCCACTCCTCCCGCGCCCTCATCGAGGAGCGGGCCCTCGCCTGCGGCGCCGTCCTCGTCTTCGAGGGCGCCGCCGACGGCGGTGCGCTGAAGACCGGCCGCAAGGGCTGCGGCACCTTCCAGGTCTCCATCACCGGCCTGGCCTCCCACGCGGGCCTGGAGCCCGCGGCCGGGATCAACGCCCTGATCGAGGCGGCGCACCAGGTCCTGGACATCGCGGCGCTCGGCCGGCCCGAGATCGGCACGACCGTCACCCCCACCGTCGCGTCGGCCGGCACCCTGGACAACGTCGTCCCCGCGGAGGCGGTCGTCGTCGTGGACGTCCGGGTCGAGACGGACGAGGAGAAGGACCGCATCGAAGCCGCGTTCGCGGCCCTGGCCCCGCATCTGGACGGCGCGAGGATCGAGGTCCACGGAGCCGTCGGCCGACCCCCGATGCCCGAGTCGGCATCGGCCGAGCTGTTCGCGGTGGCGAAGAAGCTGCAGCCCGGACTGGAGGGCACGGCCGTCGGCGGCGGCAGCGACGGCAACTTCACGGCCGCGCTGGGCGTGCCCACGCTGGACGGCCTCGGCGCGGTCGGCGGCGGCGCCCACGCCGACCACGAGTACCTGGTCGTCGACACCATGGCGGAGCGCGCCGCCCTGGTGGCCGGTCTGGTGACGGCGATCCGCGCGTAGCCGGCCGGCGGCGGGTCAGCGCGGCGGTTCCACCTCCAGGAAGCGGCGCCGGCGCGGGCCCCGGTAGAGCAGGCAGACCCAGCCCAGCGCCTCCAGCGCGGCCGCGCAGGCCGCGAGGCGTTCCTGCTCCTCCCGGGCAGCGCCGCTGCCGGGCGGGCCGAGCCAGGCCACCTCGGCCCGGGGGGCGGCCGGCTCCGGCCCGGCCGAGACCCGGTAGCCGGTCCGGGTGGGCCGGCCCTCCCCGTCCACCGCCGACGGGGGCAGGCCCGCGGCCTCCAGGGCCAGGGCCACCGCCCGCGGCAGCTGCCGCAGCTCCCACCGCGCGGGAACCCCCTCGCCCGCCCCGCCGTTCACCAGACGGCGGATCTGCAGCAGCCCCTCGTACGCCGTGCGCACCTCGCGAGTCCGCTCCGCCGTGGCCGGCACGGGCGGGCCGTCGCCGGTCGCGGGCTCGAAGCCCCCTCCGGGCGCCGTCATCGGCCACCGCCTTCCCGGGCTCCACAGGGGACTTGAGTACGTCACGGCCAACGGCCTGAGTATCCGCCCCCATTCCCGGCCGGGCCCCCGCTGCTCGAATGGGGCCATGACCTCCGACGCCCCGCGCGGCCCGCACCGCCGCCCCTTGCACGACCGCCCGCGCATGCAGCACGTGGCCACCGCCGGCTCGGCCCTGGCCGTGGCGCTGCTCCCGGTCGTGGTCGGCGTCCTGGTGGCCAAGGGCATGGCCACCGACCCGCACGCCCCGGTGAACGCCTTCATCACGGGCGGAGGGCAGCGGGCGGGCCTGCCGCGGGCCGAGTGGCGGCGCCGCGGCCACACCACCCTGCGGCGGCTGCGCACGGTCCGGCGCAGCACCGTACGGCGCTGCGCCGCGGTCCGCGGGCGGCGCCCCGGCACCCCCTGACCCCGGTCAGCGGCCGTACTCGCGTACGCACAGGTCCACGATCGACGGCGGCACGGTGCTCTCGGCGGCGGAGCACAGCTCGTCCATGCGGGGCTCGGGCGCCTGGACCGGGGGCTGCCGGTGCTTGCTGCGGGGCGGCGAGGGCTGGGGCGCGTGGGCCCGCCGGGGCGGGGCGACCGGCTTCCCGGTCCGCGCGGCGGGCGGCCGCGCCGCCTCGGCCGGCGCGTTCCTCGGCTGCGGGGCGGCCTGCGGAGCCCGCGGCTGCCGCTGCAACTGCGGTTGCGGCTGCGGTGGGGAAGGCGGGGGAGACGGCGAGGGCGAGGGCCGGGAGGCAGGCGCCGACGGGTCCTGCAGGCCCTGTGGGTCCTGCGGGTCCCGCGGGTCCGCCAAGGGGGTGGCCGCCGGGGCCGGCGAGGGGGACAGTCCGCGGGAGGCTGCCGTCGCCCCGGCGGGCGGCAGGGGCGGCGTCCCGGACGTGCGCGCCGGAGCAGGATCCGGAGCCGGGTCCGGGTCGACGGAGACACAGCCGGTGCTCGCGAGCAGTGCGACGAGGGACAGGGGCAGGGCCCGGCGTAGCTGCATCCGTCCACGATGCCCGACCGCCGGGCCGCGGGGGCCCACGCGCTCACGCGTCCGGGTGACGGGACGCCCGGCCCCGCCCGAACGGCGAAACCATTGCTCCGGACGGGAATCTCCGTAGGCTGCCGTGGAACGGGAACGGCAGTGCGGTTCCGAGGGAGGCGCGACCCCCGGCACACCGCACTGCCCGCCCTCCTGCCCGACCCAGCCACGGAGCCCCGCCCATGCCCCGACCCGCCGCGCCCGACGATCCCATACCCGCCCCCGCCTCCGCCCCCGCCGCCTCCGCCCCCGCCCCCGCCGCCTCCGACGCCGCTGCCTCCGCCCCCGCCGCCTCCGACGCGGCGGCCGCCTCCGGCCCCGTGTCCTCCGTGCCCGCCTCCCCGGCGCCCGACCGCGCGGGCCGGCGGGCCTGGGGTGCGGTGCTCGCCGTGGCTCTGGGGATCTTCTGCCTGATCACCTCCGAGCTGCTGCCCGTCGGACTGCTTACCCCCGTCGGGGACACGTTCGGCGTGTCCGACGGGACCGCCGGGCTCATGGTCACGGTGCCCGGGCTCGTCGCCGGCTGCTGCGCCCCGCTCGTCACCGTCGGCGCCGGCCGGCGGGACCGGCGGCTCGTGCTGTGCGGGCTCATCGCCCTGATGGCCGCCGCCAACCTCGCCGCCGCCCTGGCCCCGGACTTCGCCGTGGTGCTCGCCGCCCGCCTCCTCGTCGGGATCAGCGTGGGCGGCTTCTGGGCCCTGGCCGGCGGGATCGCGGTACGGCTCGTCCCCGAGCGGCACGTCGGCCGGGCCACCGCCCTCGTCTTCGGCGGCGTCCCCACCGCGTCCGTCCTCGGGGTCCCGGCCGGCACCCTGCTCGGCGAGCTCGACGGGCTCGGCGGCTGGCGCGCCGCTTTCGGCGCGGTCGGCGTCCTCGGCCTCGTCGCGCTGACCGCCCTGCTCCTGCTGCTGCCCCCGCTGCCGCCGTCCCGGCACGTCGCCTTCCGCGAACTGCCCGTCCTGCTGCGCGGCAACCGCGCCGTCCGCGCCGGAGTGGCCGTCACCTTCCTCGTCGTGACCGGGCAGTTCGCCGCCTACACGTTCGTCCGGCCCGTCCTCCAGGACGTCTCCGGCATCGACGCCGCCTATGTGAGCACCCTGCTCCTCGGCTACGGGGCGGCCGGCGTCGCCGGGAACTTCCTCGCCGGGCCGCGCGACGCCTACCGGACCCTGCTCGCCGTCAGCACCGTGCTCACCGTCGTCCTCGCGCTGATCGCCACCCTGCAGGGCGCGGTCGCCGGGACCGTGCTGCTGCTCGCCTGGGGCCTGGTCTACGGCGGCGTCTCCGTCAGCCTCCAGCGCTGGATGCTCAAGGCCGCCCCGGCGGCCGCCGAGGCTGCGACCTCGCTGATGGTGGCCATGTTCAACCTGGCCATCGCGGCGGGCGCCCTGGCCGGCGGCGCCGCCGTCGACCGCGTCGGGCCCGCGGCCGCCCCGCTCACCGGTGCGGCCCTGATGCTGCTGGGCGCCGTCACCGTCACCCTCACCGTGACCGTACGGGCCGGGGCATCCGGGGCATCCGGGACGGAGGCGGCCACCCCGGCCGCGGACTGCCAGAGCGCCCGACAGCCCGGACGGATCGGGCACTTCGGACAGCAGGCTTGACCCGGACCGTGCCGGGCGGCAAGAGTGCGCCGGTCGGACCCCGAGGGCCCGACCGGCCGGGCGGGGGCCGGCACCGCACCGCCGCGCCGGCCCCTTGCCCCCTGCCGGGAGAGCACCGTGTCCCACCACCCCGACGAGAGCGGACCCGACCCCGTCGAGCCCCCGCTCGTACGCCCCTACCTCGCCCCCTCGGCCGCCCCCTCGGCGGCCCCCTCGGCCGCCCCCTCGGCCGCCCCCTCGGCGGCCCCCTCGGCGGCCCCCTCGGCGGCGCCGGCGGAGGCGACCGCGCCGCTCTGGCCGCAGTCCGGGCCGTTCGACCCGGAACCCGGTCAGGCGGAGCCCGCCGCACCTGCCCCGGTGCTCGGCTTCGCTTCCGCCCCGGCGCGGGACGGCCGCCGCAGCCACGCCCGCGGCCGGGAGCGGTCCGGCCTGCTCCCGTGGGCGGCCCTGGCCCTGGTCCTCCTCGGCGCGGCCGGCGGGCTGGTGTTCCTGCTGGGCGGCCCCGAGCCGGAGCCCGAAGCCCCGGCGGGGCGGCCCGACCTGTCCATCCCGCAGCTCCCGGCCCGCAGCATCGACGGCGCCGAGCCCTCGACGCAGGCGCCCGTACGCAGCTCCGCGTCCCCCTCGTCGCCGAGCCCCTCCCCGAGCCCGTCCGCGAAGCCGACGCCGACGGCCGGTGCTCCGGCCCCCGCCCAGGCGGCCGCCAAGTCCGGGACGCTGCGCATGGGCGACCGCGGGGCCGAGGTGAGCGCCCTGCAGCAGCGGCTGTACGGGCAGGGGTTCACGTACGTTTCGGTCACCGGCGTCTACGACGGCCAGACCAAGCGCGGCGTCGCGCAGCTCCAGCGCGACCGGGACATCAAGGGCGACCCGACGGGGGTCTACGGCCCGGCCACGCGGGCCGCGTTCGGCATCTGAGGCACCGCCGGCGAACGGCGTCGGGCGGCGTCGGGCGGTGTCGGACGGCTTCGGATGCGGTGGACGCGGTGGACGCAGCCCGGCCCGGCGGCCGGCCGCGGGGCAGGCTAGCAGCCGGAAAACGGCTGGACCAGCGCAAATGCCCGGGCGGAGAGTGGGCGCCGAGCGGCATTCACGACCGCCGCAGTCCGAGGAGGCGCCACATGTCCACCCTGAAGGTCACCGTCGAGGAGCTGACCGTCCACGAGCACCCGAACGCCGACGCGCTGGAGCTGGCCCAGGTGGGCCTCTACCGCGCCGTCGTCGCCAAGGGCGCCTACCGCAGCGGGGAGTTCGCGCTCTACATCCCCGAGCAGTCCGTCCTGCCCGCCGGGCTGATCGAGGAACTCGGCCTGACCGGACGCCTGGCCGGAAGCTCCGCCGACCGGGTCAAGGCGGTCCGGCTGCGCGGCGAGCTCTCGCAGGGCCTGGTGTGCCGGCCGAGCGCCCTCGCGGACGTGGACCTGGCGCAGGCGGCCCGGGAGGGAACGGACTTCGCGGAGCTCCTCGGCATCACCAAGTGGGCACCGCCCGTCCCCACCACCATGAACGGCGAGGTGGAGGCCGCCCCCGACCTGCTGCCGTGGGTCGACATCGAGAACCTCCAGCGCTACCCCCACATCTTCGAGGCCGGCGAAGAGGTCGTCCTCACGGAGAAGCTCCACGGCACGGCCTGCCTGGTGACGTACTGCGCGCAGGACGGCCGGGTCCTGGTCTCCTCCAAGGGCTTCGGCTCCAAGGGCCTG
The DNA here is from genome assembly GCF_040636955.1 of Streptomyces sp. NPDC032472. Taxonomy (NCBI): domain Bacteria; kingdom Bacillati; phylum Actinomycetota; class Actinomycetes; order Kitasatosporales; family Streptomycetaceae; genus Streptomyces; species Streptomyces sp. NPDC032472. The sequence goes on along the minus strand of NZ_JBEZVK010000016.1, from coordinate 84,517 downwards.
GCCCTGAAGGAGGACGAGCGGAACCTGTACTGGCGGGCCGTCCGGGGCCACGGCGTGCCCGAGGTGGCCGCCAAGCTGGCCGACCGGCTGGGTGCGACCCGGATCGGCGTGTTCGGCGAGGTGTACGGGGCCGGCGTACAGGACCTGGCGTACGGGACCGATGCGCGGGCCGCGGGGGAGGCGCCGGGCTACGCCGTGTTCGACGTGTCCGCCGAGATCGACGGGCAGGTGCGCTGGCTGGACCCGGCTGGGCTGTTCGCGGACGGCGAGCTGCCGCTCGTACCGCGGCTCTTCGCGGGCCCGTACGACCTCGACGCCGTGCTGGAGCTGGCGAGCGGCCGGGAGACGGTGTCCGGGCGGGCGGTGCACCTGCGCGAGGGCGTCGTCATCCGCCCGGCGGCGGAGCGGTACAGCCCGGTGGTCGGCGGCCGGGCCATCGCCAAGGCGGTCAGCCCGGCGTACCTGACGCGCAAGGGCGGCACGGAGTACGAGTGACGGCCGCGCCGGGCCGGTCCCGCGTACGGGTGCACCGCGCACGGGTGCCGCCCGGCGCCGTCAGACCAGGCGGGCGCCTCCGTCGACGTGCAGGACCGTGCCGGTGACGAACGGGTTGCCGACCGCGTACAGCACCGAGCGCACCACGTCGTCGGGGGTGCCCGTCCGGCGGGCCGGGTTGCGGGCGGCCGCGCCGCGCAGGAAGGCATCCTTGTCCGGGCCGAGCCGGTCCCAGGCCCCGGAGTCGACGATGCCGGGGGAGACCGCGTTGACCCGCAGCGGGGCCAGCTCGACGGCGAGCGCCTCGACGAGGAACGCCAGCGCGCCGTTGGCCGTGGCCATGACGACCCGCTCGGGGGCGGGCCGCCAGGCCGCGACCCCGGAGAAGAACGTGAAGGAGCCGCCCTCGTTCATCCGGGCCGCCAGGTGCTTGGCGAGCAGCAGCGGGCCGAACACCTTGGCGGCGAACGCCCGCTGCACGTCGGCGAGGTCGAGGCCGGAGACGGGCCCGTTGGCCGGGGCGGCCGCCGTCGAGACCACGTGGTCGACGCGGCCGGCAGCGGCGGCGAGCTCGGCGACCGCGTCCTCGTCGGTGAGGTCGGTGGGCCGCACCAGCGCCGGGCGTCCGGCCAGTGTGGCCGCGGTCGCCTCCAGCCGGCCGGCGTCCGGCCCGGCCAGGACCAGCTCGGCGCCCGCCGCCGACGCGGTCTGCGCCAGCCGGCGCCCGATGTGCGAGCCGGCGCCGATGACGACGATCCGCCGGCCGTCGAGCGAGTCCTGCAGGAGAGCGGTGTTCATGGGGGCGTCCTTGCGTGTGCGGAGGGGTGGTGGCCCGGCGGCCCGAGGCGGCCGGCTTTGATCACGACTCTCGCCCGGCTGGGCACCATACGTCCAAGACTTGGTTTCTACCGCTGCCATAACCTTTGTTCATGGCAACGCTGCGTCAGCTCGAATACCTCGTCACCGTCGTGGACACCGGCTCCTTCACCCGGGCCGCCGAGCTGCTGCACGTCTCCCAGCCCGCCCTGTCCCACCAGGTCCGCGCGCTGGAGCGGGACGCCGGCGGGCCGCTGCTGGAGCGGCTCCCGCGGGGCGTCCGACTCACCCCGATGGGGCGCGCCATGCTCCCGCACGCCCGCGCAGCCCTCGCCGACGCCGAACGGGCCCGCACCGCCGCGCGCCGTGCCGCGGGCCTCGACGGCGGCGAGATCCAGGTCGCCGCCGTCTACTCGGTCACCCTCGGGCTGCTGCTTCCCGTACTGCGCATCTGGCACGAGCGCCATCCGCGGACCCGCGTCCGGCTGCTGGAGTTCCCGCACACCGACGCCCTCACCGCCGCCATGGCGGCCGGGGCGGCGGACCTCGCCGTCGGGCCCGCGCCCGGCGCCTGGGACGGCCCGGTACGGGAGTTGGGGCACGAGGAGTTCGTCGTCGCCCTTTCGGCGGTGCCGGGGGCGTCCGGCGGGGACCCGGTCCCCGGTCGGGTGCGGCTCGCGGACCTCGCCGACCGGCCGTGGGTGCACTACGCCCCGGGCAACGGGCTGGCCGAGGTCGTGGACCGGGCCTGCGCCGCCGCCGGCTTCCGGCCGCAGGCCGCCGTACGGACCGAACAGACCGCCGCGGCCCCGCTGTTGGCCGCGGCCGGGCTGGGGCCCGCGCTCGTGCCCGAGAGCGTCCTGCCGCCCGGTTTCGCGGGCCGTGTGCTGCGGCCGCAGCCGCCGGTGCGCCGCCTGCTGGCCGCGTACACGCGCCCGGACCCCGACCCGCTCACGGCGGCCTTCCTGGGCACCCTCACCGAGACCGTCCCCCTCGCCCCGGCGGACGGCGCCTGACGGGCGCGGGTGCGGCCGCGCCACGCCCGCCGCGCTTGCCGTCGTCGGCGCGGCCCTTCGTGGTGGGATGTCGGCAAGGTCGATTCCACCAGCTCACGAGAGGTCGGGCCGATGTCCCAGGAGCGTCAGCAGGACACCATGCGGGCGATGGCGTACGAGAGGTACGGCGGGACGGAAGTGCTCTTCGAGACCAGGCTGCCGCTGCCGAAGGTCGGGCCGGGCGAGGTCCTCGTCAAGGTCAGGTACGCTGCGGTCAACCCCGTCGACTGGAAGATCATGGCGGGCGGGCTCGACGGCCTGATGGACGTCATGTACCCGGTGGTCCCCGGCTGGGACGTCGCCGGAACGGTCGAGCGGCTCGGGATCGACGTCCCCGAGTTCTCCGTCGGCGACGAGGTCATGGCGTACGCGCGCAAGGACTACGTGCACGGCGGGACCTTCGCCGAGTACGTGTGCGTGCCCGTACGCGCCCTCGCGGCCAAGCCGGCCTCGCTCGGCTGGGCGGAGGCCGCCGGGCTGCCGCTGGCCGGGCTCACCGCGTACCAGCTGCTCACCCGGCTCGCCACCGGCAAGGACGACACCGTGCTCATCCACGGTGCTGCGGGCGGCGTCGGGTCGATCGGGGTGCAGATCGCCCGTGCGCTGGGCGCGCGCGTCATCGGCACCGCCTCGCCGCGCAACCATGACCGGCTGCGCGAACTCGGGTGCGAGCCCGTCCAGTACGGGGAGGGGCTGGTGGACCGGGTCCGGGCGCTCGCCCCCGACGGCGTCACCGTCGCCGCGGACTTCGCCGGCGGGGTCCTCGACGTCACCCGGGAGGTCCTGGCCGAGGGGGGCCGCCACGCCTCCATCGCCGACCACACCGTGCTCGGCGCGGGCGGGCAGTGGATGTGGGTGCGGCCGGTGGGCAGCGACCTGGCCGAGCTGGGCCTCTTGGCGGACGCCGGGCAGCTCAAGGTCACCGTCGCGAAGACGTTCCCCTTGTCGGAACTGGCCGAGGCCTTCGCCCTCAACCAGGAGGGCCACACGGCCGGCAAGATCGTCATCGAACTCTGACGGCGGCTCCGCCCGGAGCCCAGCGCCGGGCCGCCTGCGCCCGGCCGCCCTGTTCGGGCGGCCGGCGTGGGCGGCCGGGGCGCGCGGCCTCCGGCACGGGTGGCCGGGATGGGCCGGTTCAGCCGAGCGTGGGCACCGCCCCGCACTCCGTGCGGGCCACCTCGACCCCCGGCAGGTCCGCGCACCAGCCGGCCGCGATCTCGGCCAGGCGCGCCGCGTCCGGCGGGTGCGTGCCGAGCCCGATCGCGTAGCGGGCCGAGGCGGGCGAGGCCTCGAAGGGCCGCGGCCAGGCGTGCACGTCCCGTACGCCCGCTTCGTCGAGCGCGCCGAGCAGCGCGCGCACCCGCCCCCGGGTCCGCCCGAGCACCTCCTCGAACTCCGCGGCGGACGCTGCCCGCACCTCCACCACGGCCCACGCCGCATGCCGCCGGTGCAGCGGCACCGCCCCGGGCAGTCCGGCCCGGCCCGTGGGATCCGCCTCCAGGTGCTCCCAGGCCTGGTACAGCTCCTGGGCGAGGAGGTCGCGGAAACCCGGGAGGACCTGGGCGGTGCAGGTGCGGACGGGGGCGGACGGGGTGAGGACCGTGAGCGGGTCCGAGGTCGCGTGCGGCTGCGCCGGTGTGGCGGTCAGCGTGATCGGGTCGTGCCAGTCCCAGGCGGCCCAGGTCCCGAAGAACTCCCGCAGCAGGGCCGCGGGGGAGAGGTCCGCGGCCCCGCGGACCGTGCGGGCCGCGAGCACCGCCCAGGCCAGGCCAGGCAGCCCGCCGAACGGCGCCGAGTCCAGGCCGCGGGCGCGGGCCCAGGCCTTCACCTGCCGGGCCAGTACGGCGAACGCCGCCTGCCGCGGGCCCTCGGCGCCCACGAAGCCCCGTACCGCCTCGGCGTCGCTCACCGCGCTCAGCGCGATCGCCGCCGGCCCGCCGAGCTCCGCCCGCCGCTCCACCGCCCGCGCCGGATCCACCGCACCGGTGGCGACGACCACCAGGTCCACGTCCAGCCCCTCGGCCCGCAGCCGCAGTCCCGGCACCCGGGCGCCCGTCACCTCCCGCAGCCGCTCGGCCTGCGGGAGGGCCGCCGCGACCCGCTCGCGCACCTCCGAGATCCGCGCCGTGCCCGGGAGGGCGGCCACCAGGTCCAGGTCGGCCCCCGGCAGGGCGCAGCCCATCCGGCGGGATCCGGCGAGGTGCACCACACCCCCGCCCAGGGCCTGCGCGATGCGCTCGGTGACCTCCCCGGCCTGCGAATCCCCCGAGCGGTCGGCGCCCTGCGCCGAGGTGCCCCCGGGGCCCGGTTCCGGGAGCCACCGGACCGTGCCGGTCCCCAGTTCCACCGTCGCCCGTACGCGCATCGGTTCGTCCCCGCGGCGCGAGAGCACCGCCAGCTCCCCGACGCGTGCCGCGCTCCCGCCGTTGCCCAGCCGGGCCGCGAAGTCCGCCACCGCCCGCTGCGGATCCCGGCTGCGGCCGAGCGTCAGGTGCGGGGTGAAGCCGTCTCCGCGACCCCGGCACCCGGGGAACCGCTCGGCCAGCGCCTGCCGCAGCTCCTGCCAGGGGGCTTCGCCGGCCGCCGCCGGGTCCAGCCACACCGTGGCGTCCTCCCGGTGCCCGAAGCTGTGCACCCCGGCCAGCCGCACCGGGAACGGTTCCCGGCCCGCGGCCACTTCGGCCAGCAGCGGCAGCGCCTCCTCGAAGGAGGACTCCGGCACGAACCCGAACAGCAGGTTCACGTGCGCCGGCCACCGCAGGTAGCCCGGGTCGTGCCCCCGCCGCAGTTCCTCCACGACCGGATCGTGCGGCGGCAGCCAGGCCACCGCAGTCCGCGCGGTCGCCGGCACGTCGAGCACCGCGGCGCGCTCCGCGCCGTCGTCCGGACCGGCGAACTCCACCGTGGCCTCGACCCCGTAGTGGTCGGAGATGAACAGGCCCTCCGCGGCGGGCGAGTCGCCCCGCAGGGCGGCCCGCCCCACCCGGGCGCCGGCCGAGCGCAGCAGGATGCGGTCCAGCCGTCCGGGCCGGCCCGACAGGGATCCCACCGCGGCCAGCGGATTGGCCAACGGGTCGAAGGTCGGCGTGTCGTCCTGCGCCCCGTGCACCTCGCTCCAGGCGTCCCGCATGGCCAGTGCGGCCGCCGGCCCCTCGGCCCCGCTGCGGCCGTCGTTGAAGTCGCCGAGCAGCACCACGTCGGCCTCGACGCCGCTGAACCCCTCGGCGATCCGGACCAGTTCGGCGCTGCGCCGGTCCGCCCCGTTCTCGGTGTGATCGCTCGTCAGGTGGACGGAGGCGACGACCAGCGGCCCGGCCGCCGTGCGCACCGTCACGGCGGAGACGGCCTTGTACGGTCCGAGCACGTGCAGGCCCGCCTCCGCCACCGGCAGCCGGCTCAGCACGAGCAGTCCGCTGGAGGCGACGTCCTTGCCGCCCGGGTCGGTGCCCGCCGTGTACCGGGCCCGCACCCACGGCTGCGCCAGCAGCAGGACGAGCAGCTCCGGTTCGACCTCCTGGAGCGCGATGACGTCGGCGTCGGCGGCCTCCAGCGCGGCCAGCAGCAGGGGCCTGCGCCGGGCGGTGTCGATGTGCGCGGCGTCGTACCGGTCCCACAGGGTGTTCCAGGTCAGCAGCCGCACCCGCGACGGCGCGTCCGCCGCGTTTCCGCCGGCCCGCCCGGCCGCGGCCGTGCTGCCTGCCCGCCCGACGTGGGGCGCCCGGACGGCGTCCTCGGCGGGCCGCCAGGCACCACCGCCCGCCGGGTCCCACGCGTACGGGGTCCGCGGGGTGAAGAACGGGGCCCGCAGCAGGCGCGGTTCGCGGACCCGCCCGGCCGTGGTGGAGTCGATCCGGTCGGTCCCGGTGGCCCGGTCCCAGACGAGCTCGCCGTCCGCCTCGACGAACAGGACCCGGTGCCAGGGGATCTCCCCGCCGGGCACGAAGGAGTGGAACGGCACCCGCTTCGGGGCCGCCCCGCGCTGGTGCAGCCCGATCACGAACCGCGCCGGGTCGAAGCGGGGGTCCCACTGGATCTGGTGGTAGAGCTGCTCACTTGTACGCATCAGCCGGCCCCGCCGTTCTCGCCGTCCGTGGTTCCGGGGGTCCCGGTGGTGCCGGTCGTCCCGAGGCTGCCCGCGGTGTCCTCGACGGTGCCGCCCGCGCCGATGTAATGCGTACGGTGCGCCTGCGCCGCGCCCGGATACGGCGGGCTGAACCGGTGCAGCTGGAACGTCAGCACCTGCGCCGGCACCGGGTGCGGACGCACGCCGTTGCGCCGGACCAGCTCCGCCTCCTCGACCAGCACCACGGCCTGGGTGACCAGCGCGTCCCGGCGGGCCGCGACCGCGCCGGCCAGCCCGCGCTGCTGCCCGGTCAGGGAGGTGGCGTCCCACACCACGGTGCCGCCGGCGGCCAGGGCCGCGTCCAGCCGGTCCAGCCCCTCGCGCAGCACGTCCGCGTTGGCCCGCTGGTCGGCGCGGGAGCCGCGGGCGGTGCGCAGGTCGTCCAGGCTGATGTACGCGGCCACGCCCGGCAGGCTCCGGGCGTACGTGCTCTTGCCGCTGCCCGAGGGGCCGCACAGCTGCACCAGCCGCGGGAAGCCGCCGTCCCGCCAGCGCCAGGTCGCGGCCACCGCCTCCTCGGGGGTGGAGATCCCGCCCCGCCCGAAGGCCTCGCGGGCCTCCGCCCAGCACCGGTCGGCCGCGTCCGCGTCCAGCCCGGCGAGGGCCGTCCGCAGCCCGGCCCGCAGCGGGCCCAGGGGGTCGGGACCGAACAGCCCCTCCTCCTGCGCATACAGCGCCGACCACTCCACGCACTCCCGCGCCTCGGCATCCGCCGGGTCCCCCGCGGGCCCGCCCGCGGCCGCGGCGAGCGCGTGCAGCACCCCGAGGTCGGCCGCGGCGGCCATCCGGACCAGCCCGGCCCGGCGCTCGGCGTCCGGGAACGGCCGTCGCAGCCGCGGGTACAGCCCGACCAGGTCGGCGACGCGCCGGGCCAGCGGCATCCCGGCGGGGCCCGCCGCCAGCCGCGCCGCGATCCGGGCGCGGGGCGCGCGGTGCAGTACGGCGGCCAGGACCCCGGCCAGGCGGGCGTCGCCGGTACGCCCCAACGCGTCGAGCCGGCCGGTCACTTCGGCGACGACACCCTCATCGGACCCGCCCGGACCGCGGGCCTCCGTGCCGACGGCTGCCCCCATGCCGACGGCGGCAGACAGCGCGGCCACGTCCGGCTCGGAGCCCGACCGCACGGCCCAGAGGGCGGCCTGCGGGCCGAGCCCGTTCGGCACCACTGCGGCGTACATCCAGTGCGTATCGGTCTGTACGTGGCCGCTGCGGACCCACTTGGCCACGCACCGGCCGAAGTCTGCGCGGGCGAAGCCGTCGGTGGTCCGCACGACGTACCCCTCCTGCCGGGCGGTGTCGAGCCGCAGCCTGCGCAGCGCGCGCTCGTCGAAGACGCCCCGCCACAGCACGCGCGGCACCGGAATGCCGAGACCGTGGAGGTAGCGCACCGTCTCGTCCCAGTCCAGGCACTCCTCGCCGTCCCACACCGAGAACCCGTAGAACCAGCTGTCCAGGTCCTCGTACGGGAGGGAGTGCCGCGCGTACAGGTTCTCCCCGCAGATCCGCCGGCCGGCGGGTATGCCGGCGCCGATGCGGCTCTGCAGGCCCTTGACCCAGGCCCGGGACGGGTGGTGGCCCGAGTCCAGGGAGCGGGCGTGCAGGCCGTCCGCGTACAGGGTGGTGTTCTCGCCGTCGAGCTTCTCGGTGACCACGACCTCGCGCCCGGCGAACCCCGCGAGGGAGCCGGCCCGCACGTCGTCCGCGGCGGCCCCGGGCGACCACGGCAGATGCGGGGTGCGGGGGTAGTGGGTGCGCATGGGGCGGCTCCTGCTCGACGACGCGGTGCCTGGTCACTGTAGGTATCCGCAAGCCCCCCGCTCCACCCATTAAGCCCCTGGTCGGCACCGGGATGCGAGCAGCGGCCAGCGCACCGCGGCCTCAGCGGCACAGGGCGACGATGGACGGGGACACCGTGCCCTTGGCCGCCTCGCAGAGGGAGGCCATGTCGTAGCCGTGGCCGGGGGCCGGGAGCGGTGCCTTGGGCCGTTTGCGCGGCTGGGCCGGCGGTTTCGGGGCTCGGCGGTCCGGCGGCGCGGGGCGGTCGGCGGCCCGGCGCGGCGGCGGCCGGTGGTCGTCGTGCCGTACGGCGGGCGGCCGCGGGGGCTCCGGCTCCGGTTCCGGGTCGTCGGAGGAAGGCGGCGAGGGCGAGGACGTCGGCAGCGGCCCCAACGGCAGGGCCTCTACCGCCTGTTCGCCACGGGCCGCGCCCTCGGACGCCACCGGCCCGTGCGGCCGTACGGTCACGCACCCGGTGGTCAGCGCCAGCGCGGCAAGAACGAACGGCAGGGGCAGCACGACCCGACGTAACTCCATCCGCCCACCCTGCCCGACGGGAGCCCCCGCCGCCCAAGCCGTCACGCGTACGAGTGAGTCCATTGCCGACCGGGCCATGCTCGGCTCTGTTCGGGGCCTGCCGGAAGCAAGGAGGACTGAAGGAGGAGAGGACTGAAGGAGGAGCAGAGGGGGGACTGGATGTCGAGGCGGCACGCTCGCGGGCGGTGTCGCCCGTGGTGGCCCCCGCGCCCGTGGGGGCGGGGGTACGGCTGCGGCGTCTGGCCCCCTCGGCCCCGCCTGCGGGGCCCTGCCCGGGCGGTCGTGCTCCGGGCGGCCGGACCTGCCCCGGATGCCGCGGTCGGGGTGGTCCTCACGTGGTCGGACCGGAGGGGTTCATTCCGCCAGTCCGCACGGAGACGGTACCAGGACCCCGCGCCGAAAGGTAATGGGGAGGTGTGGGTTTGGTAAAGGGAGCGTTGGGAATCGGGTCGCCGCGGCCGGGGAAATCCGGCCTCCGCGGCCCGCGGTCCCTCAGCATGGGGGCATGAGCGACAGCGCGATCACCTACACCCTCTACATCCAGGCCGATCCCGCCCGGGTCTGGCAGGCCCTCACCGAACCGGCGTACACCCGCCGCTACTGGGGCCTGACGTTCGAGACCGACTGGGCGGTGGGCTCGCAGATGGAGTGGGTGGAGCGCGGAGCCCGGACCCGCGACCCCGAACAGGTCGTGCTCGACTGCGTCCCGGACCGCAGGCTGTCGTACACCTGGCACACGTTCACCCCGGAGTGGGCGGCCTCGGCCGGGGTCGCCGAGGAGCTGCGGGCGGAGCTGGCCGGGCAGCCGCGCACGAAGGTGACGTACGAGATCGAGCCGGTCGGCGACACCCTGACGCGGTTGACGATCCTGCACGAGGGCTTCGAGCCGGGCAGCACCCTGATCGGCATGTGCGGCCGGGCCTGGCCGATGCTCGCGTCCAGCCTGAAGACCCTGCTGGAGACGGGGGCGCCGCTGCCCGAGCCGCCCGCCGGCCCCGCCCCCGAACCGATGGGCTGAGCCACCCTGCCCGTCGGCCGCCTGCGGCGGTCGTGTGGAATGGGCCGTATGGGGACAGCAGAGAACCTGATACGCCAGGGGGCCGGTCCGGCGCAGGGCGACGAGGGGGCGGCCCAGCCCGAGCACTGGCGCTACGCCCGGCACCTCGAAGCCCTGGCCGCCGTGGCGGCCGCCGGTGGGACCGGTGCGGGCGCCGAGGCCGCGGACCGGGCCGAGGCCGAGGCCGTATCCGCCGTGCTGCGCGATCCCGACCCCGTGATGGCCGAGAGCGCAGTGGTCACCCACCTCGACCGCCGCGCCGCCCAGCTCCTGGACGACCCCCGCTTCCCCGGCTGGGCCCGCGCCCTCGGCGCCGCCCTCGGCGGCCGCGCCTTCCCCGCCCGCCGGCTGCGCGAGTGGACCCTGCTCAAGACGATCGGCCGCGGCGAGCCGTGGTCGGCCGAGGACCTCACCGGCGCCTCCGACTGGTGCCAGCGCACCGCCGCCCAGCTGCTCACCTCGTACGAGGCCCTCAGCCTGCTCGCCGCCTCGGCCCGCACCCGCCGCGTCCGCAACGCCGCCGCGGGGCGCCTGCGCCGCCGCACCCTGACGGCCTGAGGCGACGCGCCGCGGCGCGAAGAGCGCCCGGGCCTACGGGTGTTCACCCGTAGGCCCGCCCGCCTCGGCATGTGGAAGGCGCCCCGGGCACCGCCCGTTTCCCGGCCCGGCGTTGTGGCGTTCCTGCTCGAACTTCAGCTCTGTGGAGAGGAGTTGTACGCCCTCCCCGGCGTCGGCCTTGTCCGGCCGCTCGTTCGGCGGGCTCGACGCGGGGGCGAATCTTGGCAAAAGGGGCAAGACGGAGAGGTGGAGGCCGAGGATTTCACTCCTCTGCCCCATGGTCTCGTCATTCACCCATTCGGAGGTTTAAGGTCTGGCTACCTGGCCAGGTATCAGCGCCGATCCCATGCCACCCACTGGAGGCTGCTCTCCGTGTCGCACGTTACGCAAGCTCCCGTCACCGTCCCCGACGGCGAGCCGGCCCTGCCCGTTCCCACGGCCTACGGCCAGGTCGACGGTTGGTTCTCCGACTACGACCAAGCACTGTTCGACTGGTTCCTGACGCACCAGAACGACAGCGGGCACGAGCCGGGCGATCTCCTCGAGCTCGGTGCGTTCATGGGGAAGAGCGCGATCTTCCTCGGGGAGTACCTGCGGGACGGCGAGGAGTTCACCGTCTGCGACCTCTTCGACTCGCCCCCGCCGGACGAGTCCAACCTCGCGGAGATGCAGGACTCGTACCCCACCCTGACCCGCCGCGGGTTCGAGACGAACTACCTGGCCTTCCACGAGGCCCTGCCGACCCTCATCCAGGCCCCGACCTTCGTGGTCGCCGACCGGGTGCGCCCGGCGAGCTGCCGGTTCGTCCACATCGACGCCTCCCACCTCTACGAGCACGTCGTCCAGGACATCGCCTCCTCGAAGAAGGTGGCCGCCCCGGGCGCGGTCGTCGTCTTCGACGACTACCGCTCCGAGCACTGTCCCGGCGTCGCCGCCGCGGTCTGGGGCGCGGTGGCCACCGACGGCCTGCAGCTGATCTGTGTGTCGGCGTCGAAGCTGTACGCCACCTGGGACGACCCCGCCCCCTACCGCTCGGCGCTGCTCGCCTGGCTGGAGGGCCGCCAGGACCTGTGGCACGGGGTGGACATCGTGGCGGGGCAGTCGCTGGTCCGCATCGGCGACCACGGCGCCGTCCCGCCGCAGCAGCCGAAGCCGCTGCGCCCGGCCCCCGAGCCCGTCGCCCCGCCCGCCGTGCCGGCGCCGGTGCAGCGGCCGCGGCCCGGCGCGGCCTGGCGCAAGCTGGCCAAGGACCTGCTGCCGCCGGTCGTCACGCGGGCGATCGTGGCCCAGCGGCGCAAGCGCCGCTGATCTGCTGATGCGCTGATCTGACGGCCTGCCCGAACGCGCGCGGTGCCGGCCCCCCGTACGTGGGAGGCCGGCACCGTTCTGCGTCTCTGTGAGGCCGTTGCCTTCGTCGCCGTCGCCGTCGCCGTCGCCGTCGCCGTCGCCGTCAGTGGCCGCGGCGGACGCGGGCCGCGCGGCGGGCCTCGGCGAGGGCCTTGGCCTCGGCCGTCTTGCGGGACTCCTTGCCCTTGCCGGCCCGGCCCGGGCGGGTTCCCATCCCGCGGAAGCCGAGCTCCGACCCGGAGGGCCGGCCCTTCGCGTCCGTGGGCTCCGCACCGGCCAGCGGCACGCCGGGCGGGGTCTTGGCCCCGGTGATCCGGCTCAGTGCGGCCTCGCCGGAGCGCACCTGGGTGATGGTCGGCCGGATCCGGGCGTCCGACATCAGCCGGACCATGTCCCGCCGCTGGTTCGGCGTGACCAGCGTGACGACCTTCCCCGACTCGCCCGCCCGGGCCGTACGGCCGCCCCGGTGCAGGTAGTCCTTGTGGTCGGCCGGCGGGTCCACGTTCACGACCAGGTCCAGGTCGTCGATGTGGATGCCGCGGGCGGCGACGTTGGTGGCGACGAGGACCGTGACGGCCCCCTCCTTGAAGCGGGCGAGGGTCCGGGTGCGCTGCGGCTGCGACTTGCCGCTGTGCAGCCCCTCCGCCCGTACGCCCATGGCCCGCAGGTGCTTCACGAACTGGTCCACGCCGTGCTTGGTGTCGAGGAACATCAGCACCCGGCCCTCGCGGGCGGCGATCTCGGTCGCCGAGGAGTACTTGTCCGCCGCGTGGATGTGCAGGACGTGGTGGTCCATCGTGGACACCGTCGCCGCCGACGGGTCGACGGAGTGGGAGACCGGGTCCTTCAGGTACGTGCGGACCAGCTGGTCCACGTTGCGGTCCAGGGTGGCCGAGAACAGCATCCGCTGCCCGTCCGCGTGCACCTGGTCCAGGATCTCGGTGACCTGCGGCATGAAGCCCATGTCGCACATCTGGTCGGCTTCGTCGAGCACCGTGATCCGCACCCGGTCGAGGTGCACGTCGCGCCGCCCCACCAGGTCGCTCAGCCGGCCCGGCGTGGCCACGACGACCTCCGCGCCCGTGCGCAGCGCGCTGACCTGCCGGCCGATGGACAGCCCGCCGACCACCGCGGCCATGCGCAGGCCCAGGGCCTGCGCGTACGGGCTCAGGGCCTCGGTGACCTGCTGGGCCAGCTCGCGCGTCGGTACGAGGACCAGGGCCAGCGGCCGCTTCGGATCGGCCTTGCGGCCGGCGGTGCGCGCCAGCAGGGCCAGGCCGAAGGCGAGGGTCTTGCCGGAGCCGGTCCGTCCGCGGCCGAGGATGTCGCGGCCCGCCAGGGAGTTGGGCAGGGTGGCGGCCTGGATGGGGAACGGCTGCGTGACCCCGGACTCCGTCATCGTCCGCAGCAGCTCGGCGGGCAGGCCGAGCTCGGCGAACGTCTCCGCGGCCGGCAGCGCCGCAACCGCCGGCTCGGGCATCGCGAACTCGCCCTGCAGGGCGGTGGCGCGCGGGGCCTTGCCGGCCGTGCGGGTGCCGGCCTTGGCGGCGCCCTTCGGGGCGGCGGCCTTGGCGGCGGGCCTGACGCCGAAACGCCCGTAGGGTGACGGGTTCCTCATGCAGAGCCTTCCGTGGGACACGAAAAGGGAAATTTTACCATCGGGGGTTCGAGCGCCTCCTTGGAGGCGGGCCCCAGCTCCCCGGACCGCAGGCGGGCCAGGTGCGCCCGCGCCTCGGTGGTCGCGCGGTCGAACCAGTCGGCGATGACGGCGACCTCGTCGGGGGTGTACTCGGCGAACACCGCGGCGAGCCGGGAGTAGAACGGCTCGTACACCTCCACCACCCGCTGCGCGGCCGCGGGGTCGGCCACCACGCGGACCCGGCGCCGGTCGGCGGGGTCCGGGCGGCGCTGTGCGTACCCGGCGCGCTCCAGGCGGTTGAGGACGCCGGTGACCGCGCCGGTGGTGAGGCCGGTCAGGGCGGCCAGGTCGCCGGCCGAGAGCGGCTCGTCACCGGCTCCCAGGACGTGGCCCAGGCAGGTCAGGTCCGTGACATTGAGCCCGAGCAGCTGCGCCACCTCCTGCTGGCCGACCAGGCCGAGGGCGACGTAGTGGTCCATACGGGAGATCGCCTCCCCGGCCGTGGCCGGGGGGCGGGCCTTGCCCTGCACGCAAAGACTCCTTAGCATCTAAGTTACTTAGCTCGCGAGATACTTCCTTGATCAGATGTTTATCTCGCGAGGTAAATGTTCCTGCTCCGCCGAGCCTACTTCGGGAGAACCATGAGCGCGCACGGACACGTCGACCTCGGACACACCGTCGCCGGATGGACCGGCACCGCCCTCGCCGTACTCGGCAGCGCCGCCGCAGGCCTCGGCATCTGCCTGTCCTGGGCGCCCGGCATCTGGCTCGGCCTCGGGCTCGTCCTCGTGGCCGGGCTGGCCACCTGGCTGCTGCACCTCGCGGGGTGGGGCAAGCCGAGCGGCCCGCGCCCGGCCGCCGCCTGGGACTGGCGGGTCCGGGACGCGACTGCCCGCACCGGACACGAGAACTGCCTGGGCTGCCGGGCCGGCGGACGGGGCGCCGCAGCCCCTCGGCCCCGCTCCGCCGAGCTGTCGCCCGCCGCGGACGGCGGGGCGTGACGTACGGGAGGGTCACCAGTTCGAGCGGTCCCCGGTTGGCCGCACTCCGGGTGTGGCGTACGGGGCGGATGGGCAGGATCGAGACGGTTGCACCGCACGTGCGGCCCGCGTGGAACGTTGAGTAAGGATCGGCACCGATGGCAACAGGCACCGTGAAGTGGTTCAACTCCGAGAAGGGATTCGGATTCATCACCCAGGACGAGGGCGGCCCCGACGTGTTCGTCCACTTCTCCGCCATCCAGTCGTCCGGCTACCGGTCGCTGGAGGAGAACCAGAGGGTCGAGTACACGGTCACCCAGGGCCCCAAGGGGCCGCAGGCGGATATGGTCGTCCCCCAGTGACGCCGCTTCACGCGACTGCCGTGTGACGCCAGTGGGCCCCGCCGAGGATTCGGGCGGGGCCCACTGCCGTCCCGTGCCGGATGCCCGGCCGGGGGTCAGGCCTCCCGGAGGGTGATGGCGGCGACCGGGCAGGCCCGCACGGCCTCGCGCAGCAGCGGGCTGCCGTGCCCGTCCTCCCGCCCGGGCAGCACCCGGCTGAACCCCTCGTCGTCCTGGGTGAAGACGTCCGGCGCGGTCAGGGCGCACTGGCCCGCGCCGATGCAGAGGGCGGTGTCGACGTCGATGCCGGTGACGGCGCGCTGCGCGGACACGCCGCTCACCAGGCCACGGGCAGTTCGACCATGCCCTGGATGGTGTCGCCCGGTTTGAACGGGATCCGGTCCGGCTCCGCCGCCAGCCGCAGCCCGGGCAGCCGTTCGAACAGCGTGCCGAGGGCGATCTCCATCTCCGCACGCGCCAGGTTCTGCCCCAGGCACTGGTGGATGCCGAAGCCGAAGCCCAGGTGGTGGCGGGCGGGGCGGTGCCAGTCCAGGACGTCCGGCTCCTCGAAGACCGCGTCGTCGCGGTTGATGACGGACGTGGAGAAGATCACCCCGTCGTCCGCCCGCACGGTCACCCCGCCGACCTCGATGTCCTCGGTCGCCACCCGCAGCATGCCGTCCGCGATCGACAGGAAGCGCATCAGCTCCTCCACGGCGGCCGGCAGCAGCGCCGGGTCGGCGCGCAGCTCGGCCAGCTGCTCGGGGTGGCGCAGCAGGGTGAAGGTGCCGAGCGAGATCATGTTCGCCGTGGTCTCGTGCCCCGCGATCAGCAGGATCGCCGCCAGCGACACCAGCTCCTCGACGTCCGTCTCGCCGGTCTCCAGGCGCCGCGCGACCAGCTCGTCGAGCAGTCCCTCGCCCGGCTCTGCCCGCTTGCGCTCGATCAGGTCGGCCAGGTAGCCGTTGATCCGGTCGCGGGCCGTCTCCACGTCGGCGGGGTCCGGGCCGCGCAGCAGTCGCCTCGACTGCTCCTCGAAGAACTCGTGGTCCTCGTAGGGGACTCCGAGCAGCGCGCAGATCACCATCGAGGGCACGGGCAGGGCGAAGGCGCTGACCAGCTCCGCCCGCGGGCCGTTCGCCACCATCTCGTCGATCAGCCGGTCCACGGTCTGCTGGATGCGGGGCCGCAGGGCCGTCGTCCGCTTGAGGGTGAAGCTCGGGATCAGCATCCGCCGCTGCACGTTGTGGACGGGGTCGTCCACGCCCAGCAGGGCGGTGCGGCGCCGTTGCAGGCCCTTGAAGCGTTTGGTGGGGGTGGGGAAGGCCGCGTTGTCGCGGTCGGAGGACAGGCGGCCGTCGGCCAGCAGGGCGCGCGCCTCGGCGTGCCCGGTGACCACCCACACCGAGCGGCCGTCGAAAAGCGTCACGCGGGACAGCGGCCGGCCCGCGCGGAGGGGCTCGTACGCGGCGGGCGGGTGGTAGGGGCAGGTTCGGTCCTGGGGGAAGGCAACGGTTTCTGACATGCAGCACCTCATCGGCATGGTTCCGTGGTTCCGTCTCGCCTGAACCCCATTACATGCCTCAGGCACCTATCTCGCCCATGCCACTTTCGGCCAGACAGCGCACTTTCCCAGCAGTGTCCCAAAGACGCCCGCGGCCGCTCAGAGGTGGGCCTCCAGGAACGCCCGGAGCTCCGCGCGCGTCATCGGGCCCGCCGCGTGGGCCACCGCCTCACCGTCCGCGACGATCACGGCGGTGGGGGCGCCTGTGACGCCGAACCGCCTGGTCGGGCCCGGGCAGCGGGTCATGTCCGTCCGTACGACCGTCAGGCGCGGGCCGAACTCCTCGGCCGCCTCGGCCACGAGCGCGTCCATCGCCCGGCAGGGCTCCAGGGCCTTGGGCCAGGTCCCGATGAAGTAGGCGAGGACCGGCCCCGGGGCCATGCGGAGGATGAAGTCGAACTCCGCGTCCTCCTGCGGGCGGTGGATCCGAAGTGCCATGTGCGGCGGTGCTCCTGTTCCTGGACCTGTTCCCGGTCCTGCCGGCGCCGCTCCCTGCTCCGTCCGCCGGATGCCGTGCGCCGCGGCCCCCATCATCGCGCGGGCCGCCCTGCGCGGGCGGGGCGGCCCCGCTCGCGGTGGTGCGTTGTCAGTGCCGCCTGTGAAGCTGGCGGCATGGACGACAGGATGCTGCGGCGCCGGGTGTACGGCGCCGACCACGACGATCCCGACCCCGGCCCGCGCCCCGGCCACGTTTACGGGGAGCTCGTGGGCGGCCCCCTCGACGGGCTCCTGCTCGACGTCACGGGCTGGAGCGCGCGCCGGCTCGCCGAGGAGGCGGTCCTCCCCACGGAGATAGGCCGTTACGGGGCGGGCGGCCGGGCCCACTACCGCCGCCGGGCGGACGACCCGGGGCACTGGGACTGGGCGGGCGACAGCCGCTGACCGCCGCCGACCGTCACAGCACACCCGTGTGGCCCACGTGCCCGTGTCGCCCGCGTGCCCGTGTCGCTGCACGGTGCGGCCGACCGGCCGGAAAAAATCTCGAAAACAGTCGCCGCGAGGTGTCGATCCCGGCCCTCCCCGATCGACGCACGGGTGAGAGGCGGGGAGAACCCCCGCCCGCACCGACCGAGGAGTCACCATGCCGCGCTACCTGTCGCTGGTCCGCATCGACGAGAACAGCCTCCCCGCCGACACCCCCTTCCCGCCGGGCTTCCAGGAGCGCATGGGCGCCCTCCTGGAGGAGATCACCAAGGCCGGCGTCATGCTGGACACCGCCGGGCTGCTGCCCACCTCCGAGGCCACCCGCGTCACCTGGTCCGGCGGGAAGCTCAGCTACACCGACGGCCCCTTCACCGAGACCAAGGAGGTCATCGGCGGGTACGCCCTGATGCAGGCCAAGGACAAGGCCGAGGCCCTGGAGTGGACCCGGCGGTTCCTGGAGATCCACCCCGAGGAGTGGACGGTCGGCATCGAACTCCGCGAGATCGCCGAAGGCTGACCGGCCCCCGGCCGCCTGTTTGCCCCGCCGCGTCACGGCTGCTCTGATGGGTGGCCGTGACGGCAGCGAGCACGGCCCAGGCGGTCGAAGCGGTGTTCAGGATCGAATCGGCCCGGATCATCGCCGGTGTCGCACGCATCGTCCGCGACGTCGGCATCGCCGAGGAGCTCGCCCAGGACGCCCTGGTCGCCGCACTCGAGCAGTGGCCGCAGTCCGGCGTCCCCGACCGGCCGGGCGCCTGGCTGATGGCCACCGCCAAGCACCGCGCCGTCGACCTCGTCCGCCGCAAGGAGGTCTACGCCCGCAAGCTCGCCGAGGTCGGCCGGACCCTGGAGGACGTGCCCCCGCCCCCCGAGCCGGCCGCCCCCGACGACATCGACGACGACCTGCTGCGGCTGGTCTTCACCGCCTGCCACCCCGTCCTGCCCACCGAAGCGAGGATCGCCCTCACCCTGCGCCTCATGGGCGGGCTGAGCACCCGCGAGATCGCCCGGGCCTTCCTGACCTCCGAGCCGACCGTCGCCCAGCGCATCGTCCGGGCGAAGCGGGCCCTGGCCAAGGCCGGGGTGCCCTTCGAGGTCCCGTACGGGGCCGACCGCGAGGAGCGGCTCGCCTCCGTCCTGGAGGTGATCTACCTGATCTTCAACGAGGGCTACGCGGCGACGGCCGGCGACGACCTGGTGCGCCCCGCGCTGTGCGAGGACGCCCTGCGCCTGGCCCGCGTCCTGGCCGGCCTCATGCCCGGCGAACCCGAGGTGCACGGGCTCGAAGCCCTCCTGGAGTTCCAGGCCTCCCGGACCGCCGCCCGCACCGGCCCCGACGGCGAGCCCGTCCTGCTCGCCGACCAGAACCGGGCCAAGTGGAACCGGCTGCTGATCCGCCGCGGCGTCGAAGCCCTCCGGCGGGCCGGCAGCGGCCCCTACTCCCTCCAGGCCGCGATCGCCGGCTGCCACGCGCAGGCGGTGCGCTACGAGGACACCGACTGGGCGGCCATCGCCACCCTCTACGGGCGCCTGGTCGAACTGACCCCCTCGCCCGTGGTCGAGCTCAACCGGGCGGTCGCCGTCTCCATGTCCGAGGGTCCGGCGGCCGCGCTCCCGCTGGTCGACGCCCTGGCCCGGGAGCCCGCGCTGCGCGCCTACCACCTGCTGCCGAGCGTACGGGGTGACCTGCTGCAGCGGCTCGGCCGACGCGAGGAGGCCCGCGCCGAGTTCGAAAGGGCGGCCTCGCTCACCGCCAACACCCGCGAGCAGGCCCTCCTGCTGCGCCGCGCGGCCGACGCCTGACGCGGGCCCGGCCGGCGAACGGCCCGGCCGCCGACCGCGCCCGGCCCCTCAGGGCCGGCGGGCCACCGCGCCCACCCCGAGCGCCGACCCGACCGGCCCGCGGGGCGCAGCCAGCCCGAGGGGCCGGCCGAACGAGCCGTGCCGGGCGATCTCCCGGACCGTCCGGCGCAGCGCCTCCTGGAAGCCCTCCATGGTGCGGCGCGCCGCGGCGGTGTCCACGTAGATCGAATTCATGTGCAGGCCGTGGGCGTCCCGCTGGAACCAGGAGCAGACGCCGTTGGCGCGCGCCGACCACACGTGCGTCGCGGGCCGCCACTCCTCGTGCCGCCCGGCGCCCGGCACCTTGCGCGTGTCGATGTAAGAGAAGAAGTTCACCGGGTACGGCCACGAGCGGGCGGCGAACTCCTCGGGCGCCAGCAGCTGCCAGGCCCGCACGAACGGCACGTCGATGTGGCGCATCATCTCGCCGAACCCCTCCCGCACCCCGGCCATCACCTGCCCGAAGTCCCGGCCCGGCGAGGCGTCGAACTCGATGGGCATGGTGTTGACGAACCAGCCGACCGAGTCCGCCCAGCCGGCCCGGCCCCGCTCGCTCACCGGCATGAACCCCCGGTAGACGCCGGGTCCGCCGGCCTCGCGCAGGCAGACCGCGACCGCGGCCAGCACGCCCATGAACGGCTTGCCGTCGACCTCCCGGCACGCCTTCTCGAACACCTCGGCCTCGCCGGCGTCCAGCAGCTCGGAGGCCTCGTTGACGATGGGGTACATCCGGCCGGGCGCCACGCCGAGCTCCAGCGGGAAGCGGGGGAAGAACGCGCCGCCGCCGCGCGCGACGAACTCCTTCCAGTAGCCGAGGCGTTCGTCATCGGCGTCGAAGGACAGGTAGCGGCGGCGCTGTTCCTCGGCGAAGTCGAGGTAGGACGGCGCGGTCGCCGCCGCGGGCTCCTCACCGCGCCGCAGCGCCTCGTACGCGCCCTGTACGTCCTGCACCACGACCGGCATCGACAGGCCGTCGCAGACGATGTGGTCGAAGGCCAGGTAGACGGTCGCGGAGTCCTCGCGCAGCACGGCGCCCATCGTGAACAGCGGCCAGGACAGCGTGTCGATGCTGCGCTTGAACCGCTCCGACAGATACCCGACCAGCTCCCGGTTCGAGTCGAAGGAGGCCACGGGCACGGCGTCCAGGGCCAGTTCGCCGGGGGCGATGGGCTCGCACGCCAGCTCCCCGGCCAGCCGCCGGAAAGTGCACCGCAGCACCTCGTGGCGCCGTACGAACACCAGCAGCGCCCCGGCCAGGGCCCCTTCGTCCAACGCCCCCTCGACCTCGAAGGTCACGGCCACCCAGGACGCGACCGGGTCGTCGGCCCCGCGGCTCTCCTCGGCGACGGTGAAGTGCTTGTCCTGGTTGAACGAAGCCCACCTGCCCCCGGCGACCGGCTCCGGCCCCGCGGTGGACCGGAGCCGCCACTCGACGACCCGGCCGGGTGCCATGCCGTGCATCTCCACAGGAAACTGCCGCATCAACGCCATCCCTTCGCCCCCAAGCCAACCCCGAGGCCCTAACGACACCCGGGCTGCGGAAGTGACGCCGGGCCGGTGGCCCGGGGGATCAGACCTCGGCGCTGTCGGGTCGGACCTCGATGCGGTCGGCGGCCAGATCGACGGCCACGCGGTGCTCCATGCCCAGGGCCTCCAGGAACTTCCGGGGCAGCTGCACGCGGCCGGTGCGGTCCAGCATCACGTACTCGCGCTCGCTCACCGACTCCGCGCCGTGCTCGTCGGTGACGGTGCGGCGCAGGACCTCGCTGCTGGTGCGGCCGTCGCGGATCGCGACCGTGCGGCGCACCTCGCCCGCGACGAGCGGGTCGTGCGTGACGATGACCACGGTGGCGCCGAGTTCCCGGTTCACGGTGCGGAACGCCTCGAAGATCGCGGCGCCGGTGTCGGAGTCGAGCTCGCCAGTGGGCTCGTCGGCCAGCAGCACCGCCGGATTGTTCGCCATGGCCACCGCGATCGCGACCCGCTGCTGCTGGCCGCCGGACAGCTCGGCGGGCCGGCGGCCCGCCAGATCGGCGATGTCCAGGGCCTCCAGAAGCTCGGCGACCCGGGCCGCGCGCCCGGCCCGGCCCGCGGGGGAGCGGCCGGCGGCGGAGCCGCCCGCAGTGCGGGAGCGGCCCCGCAACTGCATGGGCAGCGCGATGTTCTGGGCGGCCGTCAGGAACGGCAGCAGGTTGCGGGCGGTCTGCTGCCAGACGAAGCCCACCGCCTCACGCCGGTAGCGCAGCCGGTCCTTCGCGGACATCTCCAGCAGGTCGTACCCGTCGACAGTGGCCGTGCCGGCGGTCGGCACGTCCAGCCCCGCCAGGATGTTCAGGAGCGTCGACTTGCCGCTGCCGGAGGCGCCGACCAGCGCCACCAGATCGCCCCGGGACACGGTCAGTTCCAGCCCCTGCAGGGCCTGCACCTCGACCCCGTCGGTGCTGAAGATCCGCACCAGCCGGTCGCAGGCGATCGCTGTGCCCGCCTCGGGGCCGCGGGGCGCGGAGGCCGCCAGGGCCTGCCGGCGTAGCTCTTCGTAGGTCGGCTGCTCGGTGTTCAACGCTGGTCTCCCGCTCTCAACTCGGTGGTGATCTGGCGCCGCCCGGACACCGCCGCCTCGGCGCATACGGCCACGGCGACCAGCCCGGCCAGCCCGAGCGCCTGGGTCAGCACGGGCCCCGCGGCCGCCCGGACCCCGGTCGGCACGGTCGAGCCGACCAGGGTGGACAGGTCCACGGCAGGCCCGAGCAGGGCCACGGCCGCCGCGGCCACGGCGGCCCCGCCCAGGGTGGCGGCCACGGCCTGCGGGAGCGCCTCCACCAGGACCAGCTGGACCCCCTGCCGGGGGCGCAGGCCCATCGTGCGCAGCCGGGCCAGGACCGCGGCCCGTTCGGGAGCGGCCCGCACCAGGGTCAGCAGGACCGCCAGCAGGGCGAAGCCCGCCGCGCCGGCCAGCGACGCCCAGAACAGCCGGCCCGCAGACCGCTGGAGCGGGTCGGCGGCCAGCTCCGCGGCGACCCGGGTGCTGGTGGCGACCTGGAACTTCCCGGCCTGTCCGGCGGGCTCGGCGGCCCGGACGATCTCCCGCAGCCGCCCCTCGTCGACGGCGCCGGTGGCGAACCAACGCTCGGGGCGGGCGGTGCGGGGCAGCGCGGCCGTCGCCGGACCCGCGGGCAGGACCACCACCGCCCCGCCGGTGCCCGGCCGGGCAGGGGTGGCGTCCACCACGGCGACGCCCTTCACCTTCACCTCGCCGCCCCCGTCGGGGCGCAGCAGGAGCGGCTGCCCGTCGAGCGGGGCCATCCGGGCGAGGGAGCCGCCGAACAGGGCGGGCACGGGGGCGTCGGGGGAGCCGGTGGTGCCGGGGGTGAGGAGGGCCGGGTCGAACCGGCCGCGGCCCGCTGTCCGGGCCAGTTCCGCGTACGCGACCGGCTCGGCGACGATCACCGTCACCTGGGTGGAGCCCTCGGCCGTGCCGAACACGAACGCCTGGTCGTCGCTCCACACGCTGACGGAGGTCCGCACGCCGGGCAGCGCGGCGGCGGCCCGCGCCATCGCCTCGGGCACGGAGGAGTTCTGCGGTGCGGTGATCTGCACGTCGCCGCCGACCGTCTGCCGGGCCACCCGGATCCGGGCGGTGTCCACTGCGCCGAGCACGGTGGCGCCGAAGCTCCCGGTGATCACGGCCAGCAGCAGGGCCACCAGCGGCAGCGCCGACGGACGGGCCGCGCCCGCGGTGCCGCGCGCGGCACGGGCCAGGCCGACGAAGCCGATCAGGCCCCGCCGCCGGCCGGCCGCCCGGGCGGCCAGCCCGACCGCGTACGGCTGGAGCCGCGCCAGCAGCAGTCCGCCGGAGAGCGCGAGCAGCAGGGGCGCCGCCACCAGCAGCGGGTCGGGGCCCTGCCCGGCCGGGGCCACCCCGTGCCGCCGGACCTCGAAGACGGCCGCGGCGGTGGCGGCGAACACCAGAAGTTCGGCGACCAGGCGCCGCCGCGGCGCCGGCCCGCGCCGCGGTGAGAGCAGCACGGCGGCCCGGACGGGGAAGGCCAGCAGCGCCAGCAGGGCCACGGCCACCGCGGCGAGCAGCGTGCCCGACCACCGCGGGGTCGGCAGCAGCGCCACGGCCAGGGCGGTCGCCGCGGCCGCGGCCGGCAGCACGGTGACCGCGCCCTCGCCGAGGAGCCGGCCGACGATCCCGGCAGGCGAGCCGCCGCGGGCGAGCAGCAGCTGCAGCTCGGCCCGGCGCCGGTCGGCGGTGAGGGCGCCGGCCAGGCAGAACACCACGACCGCCACCCCGGCGACGCCGACCGGTCCGACTGCGGCGAGCGGCGCGGCGGCCTGCTGCCGGGCCTGCGCCTCGGCGAACAGCTGGGGCAGCCGGGAGGTGACGCGCAGATCGGGGCGCCCCGTGACGCGTATCAGCTCGGAGGCGACCGGTCCGGCCACGAGGGAGGCGACCTCCCGGCGCAGCGCGGGCAGCCGGTCGGCGCGCAGTGGGCCGGTGTCCAGCGGGAGGCGCCAGAAGTCCTGGGCGCCCTGGCCCCAGGGGGCGAGGCGGTCGAGGGCGTCCGGACCGACGAGGGCGGCGGTCACCCAGTACTGCCGTGGCGGAGCGGTGTTGGTGTAGTTGGCGCAGGCATGGGTGAGGCAGGGCAGTTCCGTCCAGAA
The DNA here is from genome assembly GCF_040636955.1 of Streptomyces sp. NPDC032472. Taxonomy (NCBI): domain Bacteria; kingdom Bacillati; phylum Actinomycetota; class Actinomycetes; order Kitasatosporales; family Streptomycetaceae; genus Streptomyces; species Streptomyces sp. NPDC032472. The sequence goes on along the minus strand of NZ_JBEZVK010000016.1, from coordinate 60,795 downwards.
CGGGTCGTCCTCGGAGTGGGCGGCGTACAGGCCGACCACCTCGGCCCGGAGCGGGTTCCCGGACAGGTCGGGGCTGCCCTCCAGCACCATGCCGACCCGGACGCCGAGGGTCCCGGCCGCCTGCTGCGACAACGCGACCGGCACCGGCGCTCCCTCGGGGGTGCGGCCGCCCGGCCAGCGCCCCTCGACCAGCCGCACGTGCTCCTCGGCCCGGCGCAGGTGGAGCAGGCCGAGCACGGGCGGGATGCCTTCGGGGCGGGCCAGGCCGGGGTTCTCCAGGGCGCGCGGTTTGACACCTTGGGAGCCGTGCACCGGTCCGGTCGGGGCGACGTTGAAGACCGGGCCGGTACGGGCGGTGATGTCGGCCAGGGTCGCGTCGAGTGCCTCGGCGGTCGGCGGGCCGGAGCGCTGGTAGGAGGTGGCGAGCAGGCTCGTCGGACCGGGCCCGCGCTCGTGCAGGTACGAGCGCAGCGCGCCGTCGGCGCCCCGGTCCAGGGCGCGCGGGAGCGCGGCCGCGAGGAACACGGCCGTGAAGGCGAGGGCGGCGGCGAGCAGGGCGCTCAGCGGGGCCGAGCGCAGCCGCGTCCGCACCCAGGGCGCCGGGCGCGTCGTCACGCCGTCCGCTCGGACGGCGGCGGCGCCGGATCCGGTGCTCTCCTCGTTCCGCCCGCCGCCCGGACGGGTCTGCAGGCCGGTCACATCTCCTCCACGTTTCGCAGCCGGGCCGCCACGTTCCTGCCCCCGCCTCCGGCACGGGCGCCCAGGACCGCCGACAGCAGCGGCACCGCGGCGACGGCCAGGGCGGTCGCCAGTGTCGCGCCGGCCGGCAGGTCGACCAGCACCTCGGGCACCGGGCGGCGGGCGGCCGGCGTCAGCACCACCATCGGCACCACCAGATGGACGACGAGGGCGCCCAGGGCCAGCCCCACCGCGCTGCCGAGCCCCACCAGCAGGCAGCCCTCGGCGGCGGCCGTCCGGGCCAGGGAACGCCGGGGCGCGCCCAGGGCCAGCAGGACGGCGGACTCCCGGGCCCGGTCCCGGCCGGCGGCCGCCGCGGACGCTGCGAACCCGATCGCGGCCAGCACCGCACAGGCCACTGCGAGCGCCGCCAGCGCGGCCTGCGGGCCGGCGCTCAGCGGATCCCGGAGCAGCCCGGCCGCCACCTCCTCCCGCAGCTGCACCTGCTGCGCCCCGGCGCGGGAGCGCAGTTCGGCCGCGGCGCGGGCGGGGGCGGGGTCCTCGGCGGAGGCGGCCGGCAGCCACCACTCGGCAGGGGCGGGCAGTTCGCGCGCACCGGAGGCGCCCAACAGCCGTCCCGCGGCGCCCAGGTCGACCGCGAGAGCGGTGTCGCCGGCCACGGGCAGGGATCCGACCGCCGCACCGATCCGCACGGGCACGTCCACACCGCCCAGCCGTACGCGGATCAGGTCGCCCACGGCCGCGCCGACACCGGCGAGGTAGCCGCGGGTGGCGACCCCGGGCACCTCCGTCACGGGCCGCGCCCCGGGCGGTGCGAGCGTCAGCTGCGCACCGCCGGCGGCGTCGCCGCCGCCCCGGTAGCGCAGCCGCAGCAGCTCCGAGCCGTCCTGCGGGCCGGGCAGCAGCTCGCCGGCGGCGGCCCCGCCGGGCAGCTCGGGGGCGGACAGCGTCCACCCGGAGCCGGAGCCGGAACCCGCCGCGGGGGCCGGTACCGGGACGGTGGCGGCCGCGCCGTCCGGGCTGTCGGACACCGCGAGGCGGCGCAGCGCCAACTCGCCCCCGACGACGGGACCCTCGCCCATCCCGTAGCCCGTACGGTCGCCCGCGGGGAGGTAGCTGACCACGATCCCGGTGACGCTCAGCGGCGCGGCGGGGGATCCGAGCGGGGCCCCGGAGAGGGAGCCGAGGTCCACCGACACGGTGGTGTCGCCCCCGGCGCGCAGCTGGGCCATCGGGGTCCGGTAGGTCAGCCCGAACCGGTCGCGCAGCATCAGCCCGAGCCCCGGGTTGCCGCTGTCCGAGGGCACCCGCAGCGATACGTCGAGGTCGATCCGCCGCGGCTGTCCGGGCAGCGCGATGCCGTCGGCCCCGGGGGCCGCGGCGCCGGCCGGCGGCGCGAACACCTCGCGCATGGGCCGCCCGTCGCGCAGGTCGGCCCGCAGCGGGACCCGCTCGGCCGCGGCGGCGTCCAGCGCGAGGAGCTGGGCGGCCCGGCCGCCGGGCAGCTCCTGGGCGGCGCGGATCACGGGGAACACCCGGTCGCCGCCGGGCAGGGCCGCGTACCGGCCGCCCTGGCCCATCGGGGCGAGGTCGCTGCCGGTGATCCGCAGGCCGCCCGCGGTGGCGAAGTCGGCCTGGTCGCGCTGGGAGGAGGCCCAGGCGGTGTGCTGGCCGAGGGCCAGGACCCCGCTGGAGACGGCGAGGACGAGCAGCAGGACGGGCCCGGTGGCCCGCCCGGGCCGGCGGGCGAGCTGCCAGCCGACGAGGGCCGGGCCGAGGCCGCGCCCCCGTGCCGCGATCCGCCCGCCCAGGCGGGCGGCGAGCGGCAGCAGCCGCAGCACGAGCACGGTCCCGGCGCACAGGGCCAGCGTCGGTGCGGCCACCAGGACCGGGTCCACGCCGAGCCGGCCGCCGGCGGGAGCGCCGCCTTTGTAGCGGGAGAGCTGCTGGTGGGCGAGGACGGCGAGGGCGAGCAGCGCCAGGTCCGCCCCGGAGCGGGCGGCACCGGCGACGAGCGTCTGACGGCTCCCGGTGCGGCGCAGCGCGGCGGCCGCGGCCCCGCGCAGCACGGAGGGCAGGGTGGTCAGCAGGACGCAGGCCAGTGCGCAGGCGGCCGCGGCCGGCCAGAGCAGCCGGATTCCGCCGGTGTCGAGGGGGATCCCGGCCGCCGGGCCGACCGCGCCGAGCAGCCGCAGCAGCGGCGGGGCCAGCAGCGGGGCGATTACGGCGGCGGGCAGCGCGAGCAGCGCCGATTCGGCGAGGCCGAGGACGCCGATCCGGGCCCGGGAGGCACCGCGGGCGGTGAGCAGGACCCGCTCGCCTTCCTGACGGTCCGTCAGCAGGTGTGCGACGAGCAGGAGGGCCGCCGCGGCGAGCACGGCCAGCTGGAGCGCCCCGATCAGCACCGCGGAGCGTGCCACCAGCCGGGCCGACTCCAACTCGCCGAGGAGCGTGTCCAGTTCGGTCTGGGCCTTGAGGCCCGCCGTGCGCTTCAGCCGGTCGGCGGTGTCCGCCGTGCCGGCTCGCAGGGCCTCCGCTTCGGTGCCGCGGACGTCCGCGAGGTCGGGTGTGAGCAGCCAGGCGCGGCTGTTCTGGGCGAGTCCGCCCGCGGTGAAGGCGCTGTCGTCGACGAGGAGCGGGCCGTAGGTGGTGAAACTGCCGACCTGGACCTCGCGTCCGCCGAGCGGGTCGAGCCGCCAGTACGGGGAGCGCGGGTCGGCTGCCCGGTACACGCCGGTCACCCGCACGGTCAGCGGGGGGCCGCCGTAGCGGTCGTCCAGGGTCACGTCGGCGGGCAGCGCGTTCGCGTCTGCACCGAGCGGGGCCAGGGCCTCCTGGGGTACGGCCACGGGGACCGGGCTGCCGGGCGCGGCGACGGGGTCCGGCCACCGGCCGGCCAGGAGGGTGGTCCGGCCCCGGTCCAGGGAGGCGAGCAGCGTCAGTGCCGCTTCCGCGGCCCGGGTGTGCGTCCGCGGGAGTCCGTACGGGCGGCTGCGGGACGCGCTCTCGACACCGGCCGGCAGCCGGTCGCCGAACAGGTCCTTGCCGAAGGTGCGTACGGCGTCGTCGTCACGGCCGCGCGCGGATGCCGGGTGGTCGCCGGTGACCAGCACGGTGGTGCGGGCGCGGTCCGGTCCGGTCAGGGCCTGGCGTAACCCCGCCTCACCGACGCCGCGGGTGAACGCGAGCAGTGCGGTCAGCACCGTGGTGGTGATCAGTACGGTCAGCAGCACGGCGGCGGCGAGCGGCAGTCGCCCGCGCAGCCGGCGCACGACGAAGCCGAGCATGTGCCGTTGTTCCTCCCCCGTTCCGGACCACTGGTCCCGGATATCGGACGATGCTGTCAGATTCGAACGTGTTGCGGAAGGGTCTTGCGCGCAGTAGGTGACGGATGAACAAATTCCCGAGAGAAGCGAAGCAGAAGCGAAGGAAGCGGCGTTCGTCGCTCCATTTCCGGGGGGAGCCCGCACCATGACAGAGGACCACCGCGCCGGTACGGCGGCAGCCGCACCCATGGTCGCGGTGCACGACGTGCACCGCACCTTCGGCAGCGGCGAACGCGCCGTCCACGCCCTGCGCGGTGTCTCCTTCGAGGCCGGGCGCGGCCGCCTCACCGCCCTCAAGGGCCGTTCCGGATCCGGCAAGACCACCCTGCTGAACCTGGTCGGCGGCCTGGACGCCCCCACCGGCGGCACGGTCACCGTCGACGGCACCGACCTCGCCGGCCTGGACGAGGCGGGCCTGCTCGCGCTGCGCCGCGACCGGATCGGCTTCGTGTTCCAGTCCTTCGGCCTGATCCCGGTGCTGACCGCCGCGGAGAACGTCGGCGTCCCGATGCGGATGCGGGGGGTTCCGGCCGGGCAGCGCGAGGAGCGCGCCCGTACCCTGCTGGCCCTGGTCGGCCTGGCCGAGCACGCGGCCCAGCGGCCCGGGGAGCTCTCCGGCGGGCAGCAGCAGCGGGTCGCCGTCGCCCGCGCCCTGGCCAACGAACCCGCGCTGATCATCGCGGACGAGCCGACCGGGCAGCTCGACTCGGAGACCGGCCGCTCCATCATGCAGCTGCTGCGGGCAGTGGTCCGCAGCGAGGGCGTGACGGCCCTGGTCGCCACCCACGACCCGGCGCTGATCGAACTCGCCGACGAGGTGGTCGAGTTGCGCGACGGCCGGATCCACCGGCCGGAGCCGGAGGCGGAGTCGGCGCGCGGCTGACGGGCGGCCGTTCCGCTCAGCGGGGGCCCGCGGCCCGCGCACGGCCGTCGATCAGCTCCTCCATCACCTCCGGAGGCAGCGACGGGTTGGCCGCCGCCGCCCGCGCCACGTCGAGATCGGTGTCGGCGAGCAGCGCGACGAGCGCCGACGGGGGCAGGGCCGGGTGGGCGGCGGCGTCGCACCGGGCCCGCTCGTCCTGCAGGCACACCAGGAGCGCTCCGGCCGGCGCATGCGGGTGCACGGCGAGTCCCCGCAGGGCCCGCCGTACGGGCGGCTCGTGGCGGGCCAGCTCCTCCAACAGTCCCGCCGGGGCGTCCGGGTTCACCGCCACCCGGGCCAGCACCCGTACGCCGTGCAGCGCGACCATGGCGCGCAGCTGCTCCTCGGACAGCCCGGGATGCGGGGCGACGGCCTTGACCACCTTCGCATCCGGGTCCGCGGCGAGCGCATCGCGCAAGTCGTCCGGCAGATCGTGCCGTTCGGCCACGAGCATGCGGACGCGGGCGTGCGGGGAGGCGGCGAGCTCCGCGAGCTCGGCCGGCGAGGCGGCGGCGATCCGCGGCAGCAGCACCGATCCGATCCGGGTCGCCGCGGAGAGCCCGGCCAGCAGGTCGAGCGGCAGCCGCGGGTGGTGGGCCAGCCGGCGCAGGGCATCGGTCGTGGAGGCGGGGTCGGCGGCGAGGGCGCGGATCAGCGGCTCGCCGATCCCGGGGTTGCCCGCGACCTCCCACCGGGTCCCGGGGACGGGGTCCTCGGCGAGGCGGGCGTACAGCTCCTGCGGGAGGTCGGACCGCTCGGCGAGTGCCCAGCGGACGAGGGCGGAGGGGTGCCCGGCCAGGCCGGCGGCGGCCGCGGCCGGGGCGGCGGGGTTCCGGGCCGCCTGCTGCAGGATGTCGTGCGCGCTGGACTCGTGCGCACCGCTGCAGGCGGCTCCGGGAGGCAGGTCGCAGTCCGTACGCGGGCATTCCGGCGGGTGCGTGAACGGGACCGGCTCGCGGTCGCAGACCAGGCAGGAGCGCGGTGGGGCGAGCCCTTCGCCGGTGATGAGCGCGGCCAGGGCGGCGGGCGGGGCCGCCGGGTTGCCCGCGGCGGACCTGCGGACCTCGGCGTGCGGGTGGGCGGCGAGCCGGGCGGCTGCCGCCGGGTCGGTGGTCCACAGCGCGAGTTCGGCCGCCACCTCGGGGTCCGGGTCGGCGGCGAGGGCCGCCGTTGCCTCGGGTGGCAGGCCAGGACAGGAGGCCAGCCGCCGCCGGACCTCGCGATCCGGGTGCGCGGCCAGGGCCCGGGCCCACCGCCCGTCCCGGCCGCCCGGCGTGTTCACCTGCGGCGCCGTTGCGGGGGCTCCGCCCCCGAACCCCCGCGCCTCAAGCGCCGGCGGGGCTGGATTGGCGGGGGCTGCGTCCCCGGGCCCCCGCGCCTCAAACGCCGGCGAGGCTGCATTTTCGGGCCCGGTGGCCTCAAGCGTCGGTGGGGCTGGGCTGTTGAGGAGGGCGAGGGCCACGAAGGGCTGGGCCAGCGGATCGACGTCGGGGACCTGGTGGCCCTCGTGCGCCAGTTCCTCCGCGACGCAAGCGTTGAGGGCCGCGAGTATGCGTATCTGCTCGGGCCGTAGGTCCGGCCGAGCGGCCAGCGCGAGGGCGAGCTCCCACTCCGCGTGGGGGCCGGCGTTCGGGTCCGGGTTCTGCGCCGGCGTGCTGGCCAGGGTGATGAGGCGGGTGAGGAGGGCGGGCGGGAGGGCCGGGTTGGCCGCCAGGCCGGGGAGGAGGAAGCGGTGGGTCATGCCCGGGCCTCCGTTCCGGCAGTCCCGGCTTCGGGGTCCGCGGCCGTGCGCGGGGTCTGCGTCGGCGGGGCGGCGGGCGGCGCGCCCGGGCCGGCTTCGGGGGCCGTGGCCGCGGCGGTCAGTGCCTTTGCCAGGGCTCGCGTGTACGGGTGCGGGGTGCGGCGGCGCGGGGTGATCAGGCCGAGGTGGCGGGCCGGGCGGGGCGGGGCCACCCGTACCGCCGTGCAGGAGGCGGGCGGGGCCAGCGAGATCTGGGGGACCAGAGACACGCCCACGCCCGCCGCCACCAGCGTCTGGGCGAAGAAGTAGTCGGTGGTGGAGGCGGCCACCTGCAGCTCGAAGCCGGCCAGGGCCGCGTACCCTCGCAGGAACGCCTCGGTCTTCAGGCAGCCCAGGACCCAGCGGGCACCGCCCAGTTCGGCCGGGTCGAGGCAGGCGCGGCCGGCGAGGGGATGGGCCTGCGGCAGCACCAGCCACATCGGATCGTCCATCAGCGGAGTCCAGTCCAGCCCGGCCCGTACCGGCGGCGGGCCGTCGAAGTGGTAGGCCAGGGCCAGGTCCGCGCCGCCGCTGCGCACGAGCGCGACGGCGGCCTCCGGCTCGGCCTCCAGCACGGTCAGCTCGACCTCGGGCCGCTCGGCCACGAACCGCGGCAGCGCCGACGGCAGCAGGTGCCGGCCCCCGCTCGTGAACGTGGCGAGCGTCAGCCGCGGCCGCCCGGCCGACAGCCGGTCGATCGCGCTGCGGACCTGGTCCAGCTCGGCCGCGATCGTCTCGGCCGCATCCACCAGCAGCCGCCCCGCCTCGGTCAGGGTGACCCCGCGGGTGCTGCGCTCGGCCACCGGATGGCCGAGGCTCCGCTCCAGCGCGGCGATGTGCTGGGAGACGGCCGACGGGGTCAGCAGCAGCGCACCGGCGGCCTTGTTGAAGCTGCCGTGCTCGGCGACGGCCCGCAGTACGCGCAGCCGCTGCACATCGATCATCAGTTTTCCTTGACACCCGTTCAGCAAGCGGCCGGTTGTGTTCCGGACGATACAGCGGCAGCGGCAGCAGCCGCCTGGCCGACCCCGTCAGCCCTCCCCGGTGCGGCGTTCCAACGGTGTTGCTACCGCGGAGTTGCTCACACTGAAGGTGACGCTGCCGGCCCGGTAGCGGTCGTCGGTCCACTCGATCGGCCGCCCGGTGGCGGTGGCCGATACATGCCGCTGGCGCAGCAGCGGGCTGCCGCGCCGGATCTCCAGCAGCCGGGCGTCCTCGCTCCCGGCCGACAGGGCGTCGATGAGGTGCTCGCCGTAGTGGGCGACGATCCCGGAGCCGTGCGCGAGGCTGTCCATGACGGAGCGGCAGTCCTCCGGCAGGGCCTCGACCGCCGCCGCGACCCAGTCCGCGTACGCCGTGCGCTCCACCATCGTGGGCTCCCCGTCGAGGAGTCGCAGCCGCAGCACCGCGAGGACCTCAGTGCCGGCGGGCAGGGCGAGCCGCTCCGCCTCCTCCGGGGTGGCAGGCCTGCGGGTGCGGGCCAGGAAGCGGCTGGTGACCTCGTGTCCGATGCCCTCGGCCCACTGGGCGAAACTGTTCAACTCGCCGAAGCTGTGCCGCCGCTCGTGACGCAGGACGATCCGGCGGGCCCCCTGCCGCGAGCCGATCAGGCCCTCGGCGGCGAGGGTGGCGACCGCCTGGCGGACCGTGCCGCGCGAGGCGGACCAGCGGGCGGCGAGGTCGCTCTCGGAGGGCAGTTGGGCCCCCACCTCGTACGCGCCGGACAGGATCGCCGAGCGCAGCGCCTCGGCGATCTCGAGATAGCGGGCCGTGCCCATGCCGTGTCCCCCTTGGCGTCGGTGTGCACCGCCAGCCTAGGCGGGGCCGGATTCAGAAGATCATCTCCGGCCCGTTTGTCACGGCTTCTTTCGGTCATTCTCCGGTCTTCGTCGAGCCGTGCCCCGCGGTCCAGCCGCCGTTCACCGTCCGTACAGTGAGACCGGGCGAACTGGAGCCACTTGTTCAGACAAGTAGACCCGCTGAATCCGCCGAACGTCTCCGGGAGAGACCGTGCTCCGTTCCTCCGCCGCCCGCCGCGGCGCCACCGCCCTGCTCGGCGCCGCCGTCCTCACCACGCTGGGCGCGTGCGGCGCCGCCCCCGACCCGTCGGCCGGGACCCCGGCCGGCGGCAAGGCCGCGGCCCGGCCGGGTGCCGCCGTCTCCGTCGCCGACTTCGGCGGCATGGACGCCCTCGTCGCGGCCGCGCAGAAGGAGGGCAAGCTCAACGTCATCGCGCTGCCGCCGGACTGGGCCAACTACGGCGAGATCATCAAGGCGTTCGAGGCCAAGTACAAGATCAAGGTCAACAGCGAGAACCCGGACGCCTCCAGCTCCGACGAGATCGCCGCCGTGAAGTCCCGCAAGGGCCAGGACCGCGCCCCCGACGTCCTCGACCTCGGCATCGCCTTCGCGCGCAGCGGCGCCGGCGAGAACCTGTTCGCCCCGTACAAGGTCACCGCCTGGGACAAGATCCCTGCCGGCCAGAAGGACGCCGACGGCCGCTGGTACAACGACTACGGCGGCTACATCTCGATCGGCTGCGACGCGGCGAAGATCACCACCTGCCCGCAGACCTTCGCCGACCTGCTCAAGCCCGAGTACAAGGGCAAGGTCGCCCTCAACGGCAACCCCACCAAGTCCGGCTCGGCCTTCGGCGGCGTCTACGCGGCAGCCCTCGCCAACAAGGGCTCCTTCGCCGACATCCAGCCCGGCATCGACTTCTTCGGGCAGCTGCGGCGGAGCGGCAACTTCATCCCCGTCGAGTCCACCCCGGCCACCGTCGAGAAGGGCGAGACGCCCATCTCCATCGACTGGGACTACCTCAACGCCGGCTACGCCGAGCAGTTCAAGGGCAAGGGCGTCGACTGGAAGGTCGCCGTCCCCGCCGACGGCGTCTACGCCCAGTACTACTCGCAGGCCGTCAACAAGGAGGCCCCGCACCCGGCGGCCGCCCGCCTGTGGATGGAGTTCCTCTACAGCACCGAGGGTCAGAACCTGTGGCTGGGGGGCCACGCCCGCCCCGTGCTGCTGCCCGTCATGACCCAGGACGGCACCGCCGACAAGGACGCCGCCGCCAAGCTGCCGCAGATCCAGGGCACGCCGGCCTTCCCCGCCTCCCCGGAGCTGGACAAGGCCAAGGCCACCCTCGCCGAGAAGTGGGCCAAGGCCCTCTCCTGATGTCCACCCCCGCCCTCACCCCCCACGCGGAGGACACCACCGGCGGCGGGCCCGACACCGCCGCCGGGGGCGGGCCCGGCACCTCCGCCGAGGCCCCCGCCTCCGCCGCCCCCGCCCCGGCCCCCGCTTCCGCCCGTGACCGCCGACGCCGCCGGCGCGGCCCGCGCACCTGGCTCGCCGCGCTCCCGCTGCTCGCCTTCACCGGGCTCTGCTTCGGCCTCCCGCTCGGCGCCATCGCCTTCGGCGCGGTCACCCGCCCCGACCCGGCCGACGGCGCCACCCGCCCCACCGCCGAACACCTCGCGCGCTCCCTTCGGGGTCCGTACCTCACCTCACTCATCGGCAGCGTCCAGCTCTCCGCCCTCACCGCGCTGATCGCCACCGTGCTCGGCGTGCTGATCGCCCAGGCCGTCGTCACCTCCCGCTCGACGGCCCTGCGCAACGCCACGCTGACCGCCTCGGGCGTGCTCGCCAACTTCGGCGGCGTGCCCCTCGCCTTCGCGTTCATCGCCACCGTCGGCATCTCCGGCGTGGTCACCCAGCTCGCCGACCTCACCGCCCTCGGCTGGAACCTGTACTCCTTCACCGGCCTCGCCGTGGTCTACCTGTACTTCCTGATCCCGCTGATGGTGCTCGTGACCGTGCCCGCGCTGGACGGACTGCGCCCGCAGTGGCGCGAGGCCGCCCGCAACAACGGGGCCACCTCCTGGCAGTACTGGCGCCTCGTCGGCCTGCCCGTCCTCGCGCCCACGCTCCTCGGCGGCTTCGTGCTGCTCTTCGGGACCGCCTTCGCCGCGCACGCCACGGCCGCCGCACTCGTCGGCGGCTCCGTCCCGCTCGTCACGCTCAAGATCGCCGACGCGCTGTCCGGCAACGTGCTGACCGGCCAGGAGAACGTGGCGCTCGCCCTCGGCCTCGACATGATCCTGATCGCCGGCCTCGTGATGGCGGTCCACCTGCCCCTCCAGCGACGGAGCGCCCGATGGCTGCGATGACACCCCGCCCGTGGCGCGTCGCCGTGCTCCTGCCCGCGGCCGCCTACTTCCTCCTCCCGCTCCTCGCGTCCTTCGTCTTCACCGTGCACGTCCCCGGTCAGGGCATCGACTTCGGGGCGTACACCCAGCTGCTCTCCGCCGACGGGTTCACCCCCAGCCTGCTGCTCTCCCTCGGGCTCGCGGCCGCCACCATCGTGCTGTCCCTGCTGCTCACCGTGCCCGCGCTGATCGCCGTACGGCTCGGGGCGCCCCGCCTGCGGCCCGTCGTCGAGGTGGTGTGCACGCTGCCGCTGGTCGTGCCGCCCATCGCCCTGGTCACCGGGATCACCACCGTGCTGCGGTGGGGCCCCGAGCACCTGTCGCGGACCCCGCTCTACCAGACCTTCCTGGCCGTCCAGAACCCCGACTTCCCCGTCGTGCTGGTCCTTGCCTACACGGTGCTGGCGCTGCCCTTCGTCCACCGCTCGCTCGACGCCGGCCTGCGCGCCGTCGACGTGCCCACGCTGGTCGAGGCCGCCCGCAGCTGCGGCGCGAGCTGGGCGTACGTGGTCCTGCGGGTGCTGCTGCCCAATCTGCGGGCCTCCCTCGCCGGCGCCGCGTTCCTCACGCTGTCCCTGGTCCTCGGCGAGTTCACCATCGCCTCGCTGCTGGGCTTCCGGCCGTTCGCCGTGTGGATCGTCTCCATCTCCGGCGCGCACGCCCGGATGTCGGTCGCCGTCTCGATCCTCAGCCTCCTCGTCACCTGGCTGCTGCTGCTCGTCCTCTCGCGGGCCGGGACCAACCCCTCCGCGGTCTCCGCCGCACCCCGTACGCCCGCCACCTCCCGCAAGGAGTCCTGACCCCCATGTCCACCACCCTTCCCGCGGCCCGCAAGCCCGGCGGCCCCGCGGACGGCACGGACGGCGCGGCCGCCGCCACGGGCGCGCGGGTCGTCTTCCGCGGCCTGCACCGGGCCTTCGGCCCCACCACCGCCCTCGACGGCCTCGACCTGACCGTCGAACCCGGCGAACTCCTCGCCCTGCTCGGCCCCTCCGGCTGCGGCAAGACCACCGCCCTGCGCATCCTCGCCGGCTTCGAGCAGCCCGACGCCGGCGAGGTCCTGATCGACGGAGAGGACATCACCCGCGTCCCGGCCAACCGCCGCGACATCGGGATGGTCTTCCAGTCGTACAGCCTCTTCCCCCACCTCAACGCCCGCGACAACGTGGCCTTCGGCCTGCGCGTTCGGGGCGTCGGCGCCGCGCAGCGCCGCGAACGCGCCGCCGAACTCCTGGACCTGGTCGGCCTCCCCGACCACGGCGACCGCTTCCCGCACCAGATGTCGGGCGGCCAGTAGCAGCGCGTCGCCCTCGCCCGCGCGCTGGCCCTGCGCCCGCGGGTCCTGCTGCTCGACGAGCCGCTCTCGGCGCTCGACGCCAAGGTACGGGCCACCCTGCGCGAGGAGATCCGCCGGCTCCAGCTCTCCCTGGGCATCACCACCGTGTTCGTCACCCACGACCAGGAGGAGGCGCTGTCGATGGCCGACCGCGTCGCCGTCATCGGCGCCGGCCGGCTGGAGCAGTGCGCGGCCCCGGCCGAGCTGTACGAGCGCCCCGCGACGCCGTTCGTCGCCGAGTTCGTCGGCACCATGAACCGGCTGCCCGGCCGGCTCACCGACGCGGGCCTGGTGGAGGTGGCGGCCGCGGGTGCCCGGCTGCCCGTGGACGGGCCCGTCCCGGAGGGGACGCGGGAGGTGGAGGTGCTGGTGCGTCCCGAGAACGTCACCGCCGCCGCCGACCCGGAGGGCACGGCCGCCGTCCTCGGCGCCTCCTTCCTCGGCGCCGTGACCCGGCTCCGGCTCGAACTGCCCGGGGTGGCCGCCCCAGTCAAGGCCGACGTGCCCTCGCGGGACGCGGCCGACCTGGTTCCGGGGGCGCGGGCCGCCGTCGGCCTGGTCGAGCGGCCCGTGCTCGTGGTGGCCCGGAGCGCCGGATGAGCGCCCTGGCCGCCGTCCTGTTCGACATGGACGGCACCCTCGTCGACACCGAGGTCCTGTGGTGGCAGGCCACCGAGGAGGTCGCGGCCGGGCTCGGCCACGCCCTGGGCGGCGCGGACGCCCCCGAGGTCGTCGGCCGGGCCGTGGCCGACACCGCAGCCCACCTGGTGCGGGTCTCGGGCGGGGGAGACCCGCACGAGGTGGCCGAGGAGCTCACCGGGCGGTTCTTCCGGCGGGTGGCGGCCGGGGCCCCGCTGCGGCCCGGCGTCGACCGGCTGCTGGCCGAACTGGCCGCCGAGGGCGTGCCCTTCGCCCTGGTCAGCGCCTCGCCCCGGCTGGTCGTGGACGCCGTGGCCGGCGGGGCGCTGGCCCACGTCCCGTTCGCGTTCACCCTCTCCGCCGACGACACCCCGCGCACCAAGCCCCACCCGGACCCCTACCGGGCGGCCGCCGAGCGGCTCGGCGCCGCACCGGGGGCCTGCGTGGCCGTCGAGGACTCCCCGGACGGCGCGGCCTCGGCCGAGGCCGCCGGCTGCGCGGTCCTGGTGGTGCCGTCCCTGCTGGAGGTCGCCGCGTCCCCGGCGCGGTCCTTCGCGGCCTCCCTGGAGCACGTCGACCTCGCCGGGCTGCAGGGCTGCCTGCGCTGAACCGCCGCCGCCGGGTTCACGGGCTGTGCAACCGGACCTCGGGCTGCGCGGGGCTCGGCCCGGCGAGCAGGGGCTGCGGTACGCCCCGCGGGTGCTCGTCGAAGAAGGCCGTGACGCAGGCCCGGGTGACGGCCACCGCGCGGTCGGCCGGGATGTCCCCGGTCTGCAGGCCGAAGCGCTGCTGGAGCACGGGGCCGTCGCAGAAGCCGAAGTGGTCGGCTCCCCGGTCAGCCACCGCTTCCAGCCGCCCAGCGCCGGCCAGGTCCGGTCCCAGGTGCGGTCGGTACCGCCCGGCCGGTGCCCCTCGTCGTCGGTGCCGAGCATCAGGAACGGCCGCCCGCCGAGCCCGTCGGCGGGCAGGGCGTCCCGGAACGCGCCGTCCATGTCGACCCCCGCGGCGATCCGGCGGTCCGCGAGCGGTCGACGGCCGCCGCGTACGGGGTCGGTCGGCCGCGGGCCCGTCAGCCGGTCCGGTACGAACCGGGTGTCGGCGGCGCGCGCGGCCGTCACCGCGGTGCCGCCCACCTGCCCGTCCTCCGCGGCACCCCGAACCCGGGCGAGCACCACCCGCGGGTGCCGTCCCGGCGCGGGCTGCACGTCCACCGCGCCGCGGGTCCGCTCCGGGCCACCTCGCGCACCAAGGCCGGGTCCTCGACCCCGACGCCGCGCAGCAGCAGCCGCGCCTCCTCATCCGCGGCATACGGGGCCGGCCGGCCCGGCCCGTGCGGCGCCGCCGGAGGTCACCATCAGCTCGCGCCCGTCGGCCACGTCGTGCGCACCGGTGGGCGCGGGCAGCCGCAGCCGGCCGGGGACGCCACGGGCGCCGCCCCCCGCCCCCGCGTCGCCCCGCAGACGTACGCGCGGCGGCGGCCGTACGCCGCGAGTCGCCCCCTCAGGCGGCCAGGCCGAGGAGTCGTAGCACGCCGTCCACGTACGCGGCCGAGACCGAGCCCGGCCGGGCCGCCGCCTCGCGCCGCAGCGAGTCCGCGGCGCGGCGGACGAAGGCTGCGCACTGGCCGTACAGCCCGGCCTCGTACGCGGACCCGTCGTCGTCCGAGCCCAACAGGGCGACCAGGGCCCACAGCAGGGCCTCCCGGGTCGCCAGCCGCGGCGGCCCTGCCGTCCACACGGCCATCAGCACCCCGCACACCGCCGGGGCGGGGGCCTTGAGCACCCCTGCCTGGAACGCGTGCCCGTTCAGCGCGCGGTAGGCCGCCGGATGGCCCTCGGCCGCGTTCCACAAGGTGTCCACCAGGTGCCCTGCGCTGCGGCCGCATCCGCACTCGATGGCATCCCAGTCGTGCCGGGCGATTTCGGCCACGACGGCGTCGGGCACCAGCGGGCTGCTGCGCGGCTTGTCCGTCCCTCTCATGGCAGCAGTATGAGGACCCCCGCAGACAACGAACCAGGGGGCCCACCCCGCGCCTCAAACGCCGGCGAGGCTGAAATGGCCCACCCCCGGCTTCGAAGCGTGAGGGCGGGGCCGGGATTTCCGACCCTCGTCTTCCGGCTTGGGGTGTCTGCTTCGCTCGTCCCATCACTCGGACGGGGGTCCGACACATCCAGCCCCGCCGGCGATTGAGGCGCGGGGTCTGGGGCGGAGCCCCAGGGGGCACCTCCCAGCGGTAGCCGGGGGAGAAACCCGGCTCCCCGGGGTCGAACAGGGAAGCGGAATTGGGGGAACCGGATCGACCGGGGGGTCGTCTGAGAGCCCGTGTGGATGAAGAGAAGAATCCTGACCCTGCTGCTGGCGTTGCTCGCGACCCAGCTCGGCTCGCTCATCAGCCCCGCCTGGGCGTGCGGCTGCGGTGCAATGATCCCCGACGGCCAATCCCGCATCGGCGTCTCCCGCGAGACCTCCGTCGTCCGCTTCGACGGCCGCACCGAGCAGATCGTGATGCGCTTCACCGTCGGCGGCAACGCCAAGCAGGCCGCCTGGATCATGCCGGTGCCCACCCGCGCCACGGTGGAGCTCGGCGATCCCGCCGTCTTCGGTGAACTGCAGTCGGCGACCAGGCCCGAGCACAAGCCGCGCTACTACTTCTGGCCGCGGCAGGGGGACTGGCCCTTCTCCTCCTCCATCGGCGACGGCGCCGCCGCCGGCGCCCCGCCCCGCGACGCCGCGGCCCCGGTCGGCGTCGTCGGCCGCGAGCAGCTCGGCGACTTCGACGTCGCCCGGCTGACCGCCACCGACCCGGAGGCCCTGCGCGGCTGGCTGGAATCCAACGGCTTCCGGCTGCCGGACACGCTCGCCACCGAGGTCAAGCCGTACGTCGACCAGGGGTGGGAGTACGTCGCGGTCCGCCTGGCCCCGCGGGAGAAGGGCCGGACCCTGTACGGCACCCTGGACCCGCTGCGGATCCGCTTCGACAGCGACAAGCTCGTCTACCCGATGCGGCTCTCCCGCATGGCCAAGACCCCGCAGTCGCTGGGCCTGTACGTCCTGGCCGACCACCGCATGGAGCCCGTCGGCCGGATCGGCGGTGACGCGCCGAAGGTGACCTTCGCCGGGCGGATCACCCCGGACCGGCACCTCGCCCCCCTCACCGACGGCAAGGACGCCTTCCTCACCGCGATCGACCAGGAGTTCCCGGAGCCGGGCCGCATCGACGGCGACCACGAACTGCGCGCCACCGCCACGGACACCCCGTACCGGCGCACCGTCTACTACGGCCTGATCCGCAAGGTCGGCGGCGTGCCGACCTGGCTGCTGACGGTCGGCGCCGGGCTTCTCCTCGTCGTGCTCGGGGCGGTGTTCGTCCGGCGCCGCCGCGCGGCCCGGCGCGCATCCCCGGCGGCGCCCGCCGCATGACCGTCCGTCCGGCGGCTACCTCGGCAGCGGCGGGACCGTGTACGTGGCGCCCGGGTCGAAGGTCGGCGGGGTCCAGTCCAGGATCGGCGTGTGCTTCGGCGCGGGCGGCGGATTCGGGCCCCGGTTGGGGTTCTGCGGGATCTGCGATCCGCCCGAGCCGCCCGAGCCGCCCGAGCCGCCCGATCCGCCGGTCGTCGGCGGGGTCTTCGGCCGCGCGCCCGGGGTGGCCGTCGGATCCGGCGTCTCGGCCGGCTCCGAGGCCCCCGCCGGGGTCGGCGACTGTGCCGAATCGGAGGCGGACGCCGACGGCGACGGCGTGGGCGAGGCGGGGGCCGGCGCGGCGGGCTTGTCTGCCGTCGGTGCCTTGCCCGAGCAGCCGCCGGCCAGGACCGCGGCGGCCACGGCCGCCAGTACGCCGGTCGCGGCCCGCGCCGCCACGGTTCTGCGGGACATCGCGCCCACCACCCACCCCACCCCTTCACGTGTGTTCGATCGATCGACCGAAGTGCGGCAGATCGTAGCTCAGATCGAGGCGGACTCCTGCGGCAGGACGATCGTCACCCCGCGGCCCGGCGCCGTGCCCATCGCCGCGAGGGCCGCCGGAGCCGCGTCGAGCGGGATCGCGGCCGTGACCAGGAGGTCCGGCCGCAGCGCCCCGGACCGGACCAGCTCCAACATCGGCGGGTACGCGTGCGCCGCCATCCCGTGGCTGCCGAGGATCTCCAGCTCCCAGCCGATCACCCGTTCCATCGGCAGGACCGCCGCCCCGGCCGCGGGCGGCAGCAGCCCGACCTGGACGTGCCGTCCCCGCCGGCGCAGTCCGGCCACCGAGGCGGCGGCCGTCACCGGCGAGCCCAGGGCGTCCAGCGACAGGTGCGCGCCGCCGCCGGTCAGCTCCCGCACCGCCTGCACCGTGTCGGAACCCGAACCCGAGCCCGAGCCGGCGTCCACCGCGTGCACCGCGCCGAACTTCCGCGCCAGCTCCAGCGCTTCGGGCGCCGTGTCCACCGCCACGACCCGCGCCCCGGCCGCCGCCGCGATCATCACGGCGGACAGCCCGACCCCGCCGCAGCCGTGCACGGCGACCCATTCACCGGGAGCCACCCTGCCCTGCGCGACCACCGCGCGGAACGCCGTCGCGAAGCGGCAGCCGAGCCCGGCCGCCGTGGCGTACCCGAGCTCGTCCGGCACGGCCACCAGGTTCACGTCGGCGTGCTCCAGGGCCACGTACTGCGCGAAGGACCCCCAGTGGGTGAAACCGGGCTGGGTCTGCCGCTCGCACACCTGCTGCTGGCCGGCCGCGCACTGCGCGCAGCTCCCACAGGCGCAGACGAACGGCACGGTGACCCGGTCCCCGGCCCGCCAGCGGCTGACCCCCGCGCCCACCGCCTCCACCACCCCGGCGAGTTCGTGCCCCGGCACGTGCGGCAGCACGATGTCCGGGTCGTGGCCCATCCACCCGTGCCAGTCGCTGCGGCACAGTCCGGTTGCCTCGACACGCACCACCACCCCGCCCCGGGACGGTGCCGGATCCGGTACCTCCCGCACCTCGGCCGGCTGCCCGTACTGCTCGAAGACCACCGCACGCATCGCGTCCGCCCTCCACTCGACTCCCGCGCACGCTACCCGCCTTCGCCGCCGCCCTCGCCCCCTTGGCCGCCCCCGCCCCCGCTCCCACCCCCGCCCCCGCCCTCGGCCGCCCCGGCCCGGGCGAGGGCGATGACGCCGACGCAGATCAGGGCGATGCCCAGCAGGCCCAGTAGTCCCAGCTCGGACACCAGGGAGCAAGTAACTCCTCGGTAGGTTCAGGTAGCTCATCCCTTGCGGCGGGCGGCGGGGTCTCGCTCGGCGACGTGCCGGGCGACCGCGTCGACGCCGGGGCGGGCGTACCGCTCCAGGGAGCGGACGCAGGCGTGGTGAGAGCGGGCCGGCAGCATCGGGGTGGAGGTGCCGTTCTCGGCGTCGTGGGTCAGGGCGCTGTGGCGGAGCCGGTGGGTCCAGCCGTCCAGGTCCTCGATGTCCTCGGGCGAGGCGATTGGGTTGGCCACCAGCCGGGTGTTCTCCTCGAAGATCTCTTCGGCCCGCCGGTAGGAGAGCCGGGCGCGGCCGGTCTCCTCGCACACGTCCAGCGCCGCCGTCCCGGCCGGGGCCCTGCGGCCGGTGAGGAACAGCGGGCCACGGGTGCGGCGGGCGGTGAGACGGGGCAGGAGCTGGGCGGTGCCCGACTGCCAGTGGATCCACTCGGTCGCCCCGCCTTGGCGGTGATCCGCCCGCGCTTGTCCTGCGGGTACAGATCTTCCACGTTCAGGCACAGCACCTCATCGGCCCGCGCGGCGGACTCGTAGAGCATCTTCCAGAACGTCTTCTCCCGCAGGGCGACGTCCAGGCGCCACAGGGCGGCGATCTGGTTCTCCGCCAGGGCCTTGGTGCGGTCCGGCGGCGCCGGCCGCCGCTCGATCCCGATCGTCGGATCGACGCTGACCCAGCCCTGCCGCTGCCACCAGCCGGTGGCCTTGCGCGCGATGGACGGCTCCCGGTTGACGGTGTCGGCGTCCATCTCGTCCGCCCGGGCCGCTGCCGGCTCGGCCGGCACCTCCGGCAGCACCGGGTCGTCGATCGCGGCGACGGGGAAGACGGGCGGCTTCGCGCCCCGGCGGGCCGGGCCGGTCGGCGCGGGCTCGCCGGCGAACATCCACCCCCACGTCGTCAGCGAGATCTGGTAGACCCTGGCGGAGGACTTCGCGATCCCGGCGCCGGCGAGGTACCGCTCGACCGCCGCGGTGTACGACGAGGGAGGGGGCGGACAGGGGCACCACCCGGGCGCGCGGCAACCTGAGCGCGCCCCGGGCCCCGAGTTCGGTCACCGGTTCGATCGCCATACCCGTCCCCGCCCTCCGGCTCTGCCGCAGTAAACGCGTACACCTCGCCCCGGCGGCCGGCATGCCCCGCCGCAGGTCGCGAAGATCACCATTGAGGCTCCTCCGCAGTGAATCCGGCATTTACTGCGGCACCACCCCGACGATCCATCAGGCGCCGGAAGTCCGACAAGCAGACCTCGCGGAGATCGGCCAGTCGGATCGAAGGCAACGCGCTGATCGCCCGGTTCTGGGCGCGGCGGGCCGCGTGGCTTGAGCCAGCCATCCGACGATCCGCACGGGCAGCTCGTTGTTCCGCCGCTCCCACCTCAGACCAGCAGAATCAGTGAATCCGTAGTGGCACTCCATCCGGAGCCGCAGCAAGTTTTGCCCGACGTGCGTCCTTCAAGAGTCACATGCACGCCAACCTGACCTCCCCGCTGGAGGACCTGGCAGAGTCTCAGGGGCGGCGGCGCTGGGTCCCGAACCAGATCGGTCCGGCGAAGCTTTGCTGCCGCGATACGTTTGCCGGATTCCGGATGCACCAGGGCGACTGATTAGAGCCCAACATCGATCACTGGCAGCTGACTGTTGTTATGGATGATCAAGACGGCCTCGGAATCGCGGCGCGAGAGGATCAGGCGTGCCTGGGCCGCTTCCGCGTCCCGCTTCTCCGCAGTCCGCTGCTCGCCATCACGGATCGCCACCCAGAGTGCCACGCCGACCGCTCCCACTGTGGCGGCCGCGCTTGCGATGCTCGTCCCAGTCGTCCACCAGTCCGTCACACGCACTCCTCTCGTCCGATCGACCGTAGGGGGAGAGGAATGGGCCAGCTCGGCGGCGCGGCGCACAACCATCAACGCCCACCCCGCCGGAGGATTCCCATGTGCAAGGGGTTCGGGTAGTCAGGTGGGCTCGCGCATTCACCCGTCACCAGTTCTCCGAGGGGTCCAGCCTGGTGGTGACCGCCGATGGTCTCCGGAGGCGTATCGGCTCCAGGTGCCTCCGGCCTCGGAGGCCAGCTTGGCCGTGGTAACCCGGTGGTAGCTCAGGGCCTCCGCGACAACCGGGGCAGGCATTTCCAGCACGTGCTGCCGGATCGCGGCAGCGCGGCCGGCGGTGGTGGGAATGCCGAGGTCGTTGAGGAGGGTCGCAAGGACATCTGGGTGGAGCGGTTGCCCGGCTCGGCGGCCCGGGAACAGCCACCGGCAGGCGCGGTTGGTCGCGGTGTTCATGTTGTCCCGGCTGTCGATCCAGCGGAGCAGGAGTTCCGCGAGCGGTTCGGGAACGGGGGACGGCGGCTCGCCCAGCCGAAGAATGGTCTGCTCTTCCGCGTAGGCGATGTCGTCCAGGGTGAGCCGGACGACGCGGCTGAGGGGCTGGGCGTATAGCAGGACGTTGCTCCCCGCGACTCGGGCTCGCAGAGGCAGGCTCGGGTCGGTGAGAAGGCGGCCGATCAGCTCCAGGCGCTCGGTCTGCGGCATCGGTGCGGCTCGGCTGATCTGCACTGGCGGCAGCCGAAAGGGCCGGGTGAGCTTGCTGGCCGAACACCACAGCAGGAAGCTCCGGATGGTGTTGCGGGCGTATTCGTTGTGCTCGGCGTGCCAAGCGTCGATGCCGGTCTGACCGCAGGCGGCGAGCGTGTGGTCCCGCTCGGCGATCCAGTTGAGGAACGCAGTGGCCTGCTTGACCTATCCGCGACATGTCTGCGGGCGGCTGGTGTGACCGGCTTCCTCTCGGCGCGGGCCCGTAGCCGCGGCAGCGCCTCCCAGGTAGCGAACCGGCGGATGATCTGTGCGTGGTCAGGGTCGGGGATGTCGGAGAGGTGCCCGATGAGCCATCTTTCGAACGAGCAGATCTGCTTGTCGATGGCGGGCAGGATGCCGCAGGCCATGAGGAGTTCCCGCAGGTGGGCGGCGGCTCGCCAGGGCTGGAGAGAGTGGAAGGCTTCGTGGGTCAGCTCGATGTCGCCTCTGCCGAGCCTCCGGAGGAGGTCAGCGGTGGAGCCAGGGTTCCCTTTACGCCTGTCGAGCCAGGCGAGGGCGGACAGTGGGCGGTCCATGGCCAGGAGCGACGTGGCCAGTGGGAGGAGTTCGGGGCGGATGCGGCCGGTTCCGTCATCCAGTAGCTCGTCGAGCCGGTCAGCCATGGTGCATCGAGTGCAGAGCCGGGCACGGTGGAGCTTGTCCTCCGTTCCGCAGCGAGAGCATCAGTAGGGCATCATGAAGCCCGCGCAATCAGAGCAGATCCGTCCTCCGTCGCTGGGCCGCAGGCCGGGAAGCGCGCGCTCGTCGCCGCAGCCGGGACATGTGCCGCGGACGAGGAGGGCCTTGTCGTGGCAGGTACGGCAGACGTGGCGATCGGGCCAGCGGGCGGCGAACCAGCCGTGCCGCCCGCAGCGGGCGCAGGTCCTTTTGTGCCAGCGCTCGCACTCTTCCGGGGTGTAGGTCGGGCTCACGCGTCAGGCAGGTTTCGGGCCGGCCGGGGTCGCAATTTCGCGACCGCCGACGGCGGTGCCGGGAGGTCCCCGGTCGCGGTCTTGCGGACACCGGCGTTCTCGGCAGTCGTCGTCACCAAGTCGGCCGGGGTGCAGGTCAAAATGTCGCAGAACGCGGCCAGCACCTGGAGGGAAAGCCGTTCCGGGGTGCCGGAGACCAGGCGGTGGATCTGGGAGGCGGACAGCTCGATGCCCCGGTCGCGCAGCATCGGCACCAGTTCGGTGGTGGTGAAGATCCCGTGCGCGGCCATTACCTCGCGCAGCTTCCATGTGTAGCCGACCTTGCGTTTCACGACTGCCTCCGGTTCTGGCTCTCCAGAGCGGCGGCGACAGTGCCGTCGAGGTGTCGCCGCAGGGTGCGGGTGCGGAAGTCAGAGCTGACGCAGGTGTAGATCGACGTTGTGCTCGCGTGGTCGTGACCGACCTGTTCCTGGACGAACCGCGGGTCCCAGCCGTCCTCGATCAGATGCGTGACGTAGGACCTGCGGAAGGAGTGGAAGTCCAGCCCTTGGTCCAGGCACAGGGCCTGGCGGTAGGCGATGAAGCGGGAGTCGAGTCGCTGGCAGCCGATGCGCAGTCCGCGCTCCGAGGGCCATGCCGCAGGGTTGCCCTCGGCACCGAACAGCGGCCGGACCTCGGCGAACCACTCGTCCAGGACGTCGGGGGTCCCGTCCCACACGGTCAGCACGGAACGACGCTTGGGAGGTGAGCCCTTCTTGGCCTTGCCGAAGCGGACCCGGCAGAGACCGAACTCGCCGTACTCGGCTCCGTGCGGGTTGCGTCCGAAGTCGGCGGCGTCCAGCATCCGTGTCTCGTTCCGCCTTGTGCCGAAGGCGTACGCGGTCTTGAACAGAGTCGCGTCGCGGAAAGCCGGCAGCCAGCCCTTGCGGCCGAAGGCTCGGATGCGGGCGACCTCGTCGTCACAGTGAGCGAAGAAGGCGTGCAGCTCGGCCTTGGTGAAGGCCCGCTTCTTCGCGTCGGCCTCGTTGTCCTGGACGTGTACGGCGGTGTTCCACTCGTGCACGACCTGGACCGGGTGGGAACCGAACCGCTCTTCGCAGGTGCTCGCCCACTCGTAGAGGGGATCGGTGGCGAAGTGGCAGAAGGCGCGGACGGCTTCGGAGTACGAGCGGATCGTCGATCGCTTCAGGTCACGCAGGGAGCGCAGGTCACCGAGCCATTCGTCCACCATCGCCGGCGTCCACTGCCACGGAAGGCGTTCACGTAGGCGGCGAACGCCTTCACCGTGTTCTCCCCGCCCTCGACCGTTGAACGGGCCAAGTTCCGCGCGAGCTGCTGGTCGGCAAAGCCGCCCAACATCGCCGCGAACACCTGCTCTTCCGGCCGCAGCAGTGCGACCCCGTCCGCAAGGTGCAGCGTGGCCGCCCCCGGCACCTTCCCTCTGAACCCCACCGGCCACCACTCTCCGTCACTCGCATCTGATGCGAGGAAACCGCATCAGATGCGAGCCGGAGCTGAAACCGCAGGCCATCCACCCTGACGAGTGACGAGGGCTCCCCACTTCCCCTTGCCAAGCGCTACGGTCACACTCCACTCAGACGTCCGACGTCGCAGATCAGCCGCGCGGCCGCGGCTCGCACAAGACGCGTTGCGCATACCGTCGCCAGTTCGCATCCGATGCATTTGGCGGCGCTTGTAGTTGCGGTACAGAGAGTGCCGCTGAGATTGATCGTGTAAGACCGCAAGATCACCCCATGGCCCCTTTTGGGCTTACCTCGGCGATACCCCATACGGGGCGGGCGCTCAGGCGCAGTCGAGGAGGTGGTTGCAGGTGTTGGTGCCGCTGGGGAGGTCGCTCTCACTGTTCAGGATGTAGAAGCCGGACTTTGCCGGAAGCACGATCATCGTCTGATACTGCATCCTGCTGTCGTCCCCGACCACGTGATGCCTGAGGGAGTAGAAGAGGTTACCGCTGAGGTTCGGGGACTTCATCACCCGGTAGTTTCGGGTCTCCGATGCGAAGCCCGTCACCGGAAGCACCGCATTCTTCCACTTCGTCACGTCCGCAGTGATCTTCTGCTGCTTCTCATATCCTTCGAGGTCGCGCAACGCCTGGGCGGCGCAATGGGACATGTGGATGTGCAACTGGTCTTGTCTGCGGGCCTGTTTGGAGTTGATGCCCAGTCCGGCCGCGCCCGGTTGACTGAAGTAGTGGGGGATCCTGCCTTGCGCGGCAGACCAGTAGTCGGTAGCGGCGCCGGCCCAGATCTTGGGGCACTCGATCCCTTTGAGGCGCTCCGTCGGAACCAGTTGAAAGTCCGTCGTGCTTCCCTTACGGCCCGCCATCACGCCCCAACGGCTTTCCACTTCCAGGCAGGGTCCGGGCTGTTTCAGGACACACGCCTGGATTTCCTCCCAGAGGTGTCCGCCGTCCGTCTGGCTGCCGCAGTCGTCGCCGAGAGGATCGGCGCTGGGAACGTTCTCCTGATTATTCGTGGACATGGCGTACCTCCGCCTCTGTGGAGTCGTCCGAGAGCCTGCTGTGTGCGGGATCGGCTGAGTTCAGGAATCCCTCCGATATTGAAAAGATAACCAGTCAGGTGAGCCAATCACCCGCAGGGTGCAGCTGTGACGCCGTCGGGCAGGGTGCCGTTCGAGAGGAGAGTTCCCGTCTCGTGCGCTCCTTCCCCCGCCCTCGCTGGCCGGGAGGTGTCAGACGCGGGGCCGCGGTGGACGCCGAGGAACATCCCAGCCGCCTGGTCTCCTGGCCCGCGGACGCCGACGCCATCCCCCGCCCCCGCCGAGTCCGCATCCAGCGGCCGGACGACCCGCTCACCCCAACGCCAACCGGACGATGATCAATCTCAGTGGCACTTTCTGTACTGCAACTACTCACACCCGGTGATGGCGGACCGCCTTGGCCTGGGACGCTATGAGCCACTGGTGCACCAGGCCGGCAATGCGGACCGGGGAGCGTTCACCCTGCTCGACTCAGCCCTGCGCGACAAACGGGCCGAGCCCGCCGCGAGGCGATGTGGACTGCTGACCGGGCCTGCATCCTGTCCCGGCACGCCCATTTTTCAGCGACAGACTTTTGTCCGCGGACAAAAGACGAGGAAGTTGGTCGTGACGTTCGGGGAGTTTCGGGGACGGAAGACGCCAGCTCATTGCTGCAGTGGCCCATCTCCATCCGCCGTGCAGGTCTGTCGCCAGACGGGCACCGCACAGCAGCCCCGAGCCGCCCTCCAGGCTGCTTGCGTCCGTCAATGGGCCTCATACGTTCCTGCCCGGTGTGCCCCTCGGTGACACCAAGGCTGGACTCGACCTGATACGGCGCACAGCCGTCAGGAAGCCAGAGCTACAGCTGTTCCCGCTCATGAGGGGATCGACTCCGATGGGGGAAGAGCAGGACTTTGGCAGAGGGGCATCCCCGGGCAGCAGGGTCGGGAGCACCGTCGGAACCGTGTCGTAAACGTACGGGAGCTCGGGTAGTTGAGAGCCATGCCGGGCGGCCGGGGGCGAGGGCAGGCAGAGGCGCAGACTGTCGTGCTCCCGTCTGCTGGCCCTATGGCCCGGCAGGCGCCACTTTGCACATATGCGGTTAGACAGCTGCCAGCGTCAGGAGACCGCAGCCGTAGCCCTTGCCCGGTCCGATGCCGGCCAAGAGCGCTCGGCCGAGTGAGGCCGGGTCGGTTACGCGGAGTGTACCGGCGTAGGTGGCAGTGGTGAGTGCGACGGTGTTGGGAAACGTGGTGCCGTCCGGGCGGGTTTCGGTTTTGGTGAAGACGAGCCGGGCATGGCCGGTCACACGGACATCGAGGACCGGCTCCTCGGTGGTAATGCGGTCAGTGAAGGGCAGGATGCCGGGTGCGGCCGGGACGGTCGCTGGGATTTCGACGAGGTCGAAGCCGAACTTCTTGACGCGACTGGTGAACCACTGGAGCTGATGCGCCGTGGTGCGGTGGCCCATGCGGAAGGAGCGCCTGGTCTCATCGCTCATTCGGGCCTTCTGCAAGGGGCTGGGCTTGTTCGGGTTGCGGACGTTCTGCACTGGGGCGGCAGTCAGACGGAAGGCGTACTCCTGCCCGGACCGCAGGCCGGCGAGGAGGCGGGTGTAGTCGGCCACGGCGGGCTTGGCATTGGGGTCGTCGATCTGCCATCCGGCCTGCTCGGTCATCGCTGTCCAGTCGGGCTCGACCTGGGTCAGGACATACAGGTAGGGGCGGTGGCGGTTGTCGGCGTCCAGACGCCACAGAGTGCGGCCGGGTTCGGGGTGGTAGGCAACGGCGCCGAGCACGGCGGCGTGCATGGCCTGTGGCGACTGAAGCAGCTTTCGGGCACCTGGGCGCAGTGGAGCGAGTGGAATGCGGGAGAGCTTGGGCATGGTGGTGTCCTCTGAGCAGGGGCAGGTTCTGTGCGCTTCTCCCCGGCATGGCGGGGCCGATCCGGCTGGCGGGTGGTGCTACCAGCCGAGGAGGGCGAGGGGGTCGTGTTCCTTGCTGGGCGCCTTGCCGGGCTGTGGAGCGAAACCGGTGGCGAGGGCGATGAGCATGGGGCGCGCACGTCGGGTGGTGTGCCGGGGCCCGGTCAGGGCGAAACCGAGGGGTTGGTCCTTGAGGACGGTGTCGCCGTGTGGGTCGTCGACGAGGGCTGGCACCTCAATGGAGGCCGGAGTGGAGCCGCGGTGCTGGCGCTGCCATAGGGTGCGGGCGTGCTCGGAGGCGAGCCACGGGTGGTGGCTCAGGGCTTCCGTCAACGGTCGGGGTACGACTCCCAGGACGAGCGGGAATGTCGGGGGACAGGACCGCCGGCCGAGGCTGAGGTGGCAGGCTGGGTTGCGCACGGCGTCGGCCACCTGCTCAACGAAGTCGGCGGGTCCGTGCACGGCTGCCAGGAAGGTGGCGTCCTGCAGATAGAACCGCTCGCTGGGTGCGGTATACCGCGGCTTGTTCGTGCGTTCCTGGACACCTTTCTTGTTGACCTTAGCCGCCAGCAACGGCACGCCGCGGTAGTCACTGGTGGTGTGGTAGTCGCGCAACAGGGTGCCGGGGACGTCCGCGCGTACGCCGATGGTGAGGTCGGCGAGCGGCCCGAGCGGGACGGTCCGGTCGTGGCCGAGGGCGGCCGTGCACAGTCCGATGATCCCGGACTTCGTGGGCATGGGGGCGGTGTGCCGGGTGTCGACCACGGCTCGCTGGTCCCCCCAGGACTGCAGAGGGCCGGCCAGGCGCAGCAGGAGCGTGCTTGTGGTCACCTGGTCAACTCCGTGGCGATGGCGTCCAGCAGTGCGGGGAAGGCATGGACGGTGCCGAAGGCCTCCGCGAGGGGCTCGGCGGCCGGGCCGGTGAAGGCGTGGGTGACGCCCGTCCACAGTGCCGGTGCTCCCCAGGTGGTGGCGATGGTGTGCTGCTCTGCGGCCAGGGCTTGCGCGGAAGGTTCGGCATAGCCAGTGGTGCGGCCGGGGCGCACGGGGGCCTCGAAAGCGGTGACGAGGTTGATGGGCTGGTCATCGCGGATCGCGACGGCGACGAGCTGGGGCATCGTGCGGTGGCCGAAGCTGTTGCCGTAGCCGGTGGGCATGGAACGCGCGAAAGCCGATACGAAGGCGGTGACCGCGTCCACGGCAGCCTTGGGATTGCCCATGTTGGCATCGAGCTGGTGCAGCGACACGGATCCGTACCGGTACAGGGTCGCGGAGTTGAAGCCGATCCGGCCAATCATTCCGGCGCCCTTCGTATCGGCAGGCTGCCGGTCGTCGACGGCGGTGTAGTAGTCGAATTCGAGCTCTGCGCCGTGTGTGGCGATGGCATGGGCGACCTGGACGGCGCCATGGACGTCGATGTCGGGAACGTTGGCGACCATGCGGCCGAAGAGGGCGACATCGAGCGGGTGCCCAGTGGTCAGCACTTCCTTCACAGCCTTGTCGTCGATGGCCTTGGCCAGGGCCTTGTCGTCGAGGGCGGCGAGGTCGGCGGCCTGATCAGCGATGAGGTCGACCAGCTGCTGGATCTGCCGGTTGCCGTAGAAGAGGAGGTAGGCGGATTCGTCCGCGTTCTTCTTGCTCGAGGTGATGCCGAGGGGGGCGATCATTGCAGCCGCCAGGCGGGCGGCTGCTTCGGCGGGGAGGGCGGTGCGGCCCGCGATTGCCTTGGTGAGGTGGTCGGCAATGGTCTTGGTGCGCGTGCCGAGATCATCCTCGGCGATGCCGAGTGCGGCGAACGCCAGGCGGGTGGCACGCTTCCAAGCCTGAGAAGAGGCGCGGGGTCGGCGCACGCCACCGTAGGTGGCCTCCTTGGGCGCCCCGGCATCGTCGCGGTTGATGTTGGACGGCGGGACGGTCTGCAGGATATGGACGTCGATGAAGCGGCGCCGGCTGGTCTGGACGGACATGTGCTTCTCCCGAGGATGGTTACGTGTGGTCGGTGGGCGGGGTCCACACGTGGTAGGTGGATCCCCAGGCGCGCACGGTGCGGGCGCGGGTGTCGGGGTAAGGCCAGCCGCGCAGGTCGTACAGGAGCTGCGTGTAGTCCAGGGGCTGGCTGGTGGTTGCGAGCTGGGAGATCAAGCCGCGCAGGTGGAAGAAGACGGCGTTCAGGCTGCGGGCCTGGGCGGCGGCGGCCATGCGTCCGTCGACGCCTTCGACGCTGAACCTTTCGTGCAGGGCGCGGGCGGCCGTGCCAAGGCGTGCGCCGCGCGCATGGACAAGGGTTCCCTTGCCTTGCTGGTGCATCGCGAACAAGGCGAGCGTCATGTGTTCGGCGATCAGCGTGTCTTGGACGAGGCCGCGGGCTGCGAGGTCGTCGTCGACAGAGGTGCGGTAGTGGCGCCACATACCGTGCACCGCTCCTGCCGGTACAGTCAGGCCTTGGCGCAGCAGGGCCAGTTCGTCGCCAGGCGGAAACTTCCCCTCGTGGCGGCCTCCGGGCTCGAACTGGCTCCAGTACCACGGTTCGGCGCTCGGCTCGGCGCGTGCGTCGGCCTTTGCATCGGCGGTCATGCAGCGCTCTCCTTCCCGGTGTCAGGCTGCTTGGGGTACAGGTAGGTGAGGGTTCTGCGCAGGTCTGCATGGAAGAACCGCTCGGCGCTGGCCTGCCGGAACACGACCCGGTTGCCCCTCGAGTCGGTGTCGGGGCGACCGGCGAAGGCGGACCCCGGCAGGCGGTGCAGCAGTTCCTCTGCGATGTGGCACGAGGCCTTCTGAGCGAGGGTCTCGAACGCCACGTGCGCGAGACGGAGCTCCTCAGGGCCGGGGTTGCGCCGGCATCCGGTGATGAAGCGGCGCACCAACGGATCGAGGGTGTGGAGCAGCTTGGTTCCGGGCTTTTGGCCCTTGTCGTCCGGTAGGGGCTCTCCGCCGACGGAGCGAGCCAGGTGCGCGGCGAGATTGTCGACGGCCCGGGAGAGGTTTTCGGCTTGCTCGCACACCTTGATGACCGAGTCGCGCACGGCCGTGTCGGCGCGGACTGCTGCGACGGGTAGTGGGAGGGAGTCGAACAGGATGTCGTCAACGATGGAACTCTGGTTGCCGTAGACGATGCGGCAGGTCTCGGTGCGCAGTGGGTAGTCGAAGGGGAGGTCGCCGTGCAGGGTGGCGGTCGCGACCTGGGCCAGGAGCCTCGACGTCTCGTAGCCGATCTTCTTGCCCTTGGCGGGGGTGGTGTCCCGCTCGATGGTGAGCAGACTGTCGAGGCCCTGCCAGGCGGCGCGGCCGCGCTGCTGCCGGTGGGGGAAGCGGACGCTGCCCTTGGCGTCGGTCTTGATGGCCCAGCAGGTGTGGGGCTCCCAGGCCGGCACTTGGTCGATCCGGTCGCCTGCAGCGAGGACGACCTGCCTCACGCGCAACCCTTCGGGGGTCTCCTCGGGTACGAGACGGATGCGGCGCTCCTGCCACGTGAAGAGGTCCAGAGGACCCCGGGGGCTGCGCTGTGTCCAAACTGGGGTGTGCGGGGCGCGGGTCCACTGCGGGACGTCCTCGGGGGCGCGTGGTCCTTGCGGCAGGTTGAGGACGATCGTGTCGAAGAGGGTGCGACCCGTGAGTGTGACGACGCCGAGGTACCCGAGGGGGCCGGTGCGATTGCCGGTGGTCTTTCCTGACTTGGTTTCTGGGTCGCCGACCGTGCCGCCCTTGATGGCCGCAGTGTCCCAGCACTGGCAGTGCAGCATCCAACGGACAGCCTCACCCACCGTGAGGGGGATGGGATCGGCTTCGGTCCGGGCGTCGCGTAACGGGGTGTTGTTGCCCGTTGCGACGTGCGGCATGAGCAGCGACACCGGCTTGTACTCGCCGTTGGTGTGCACCAGGCCGGGCACCTGCCCGAACGGGCGGGTTTCGTGGAACACTTGGAACCGGTCTAGGTTGTCGTCGAGATAGGCGTTCAGGCGAGCCCGTTCTTCCGAGGAGAACCTGCCGGCTTCCATCCAGTCCGCCCACGTATCGGCGTCCACGGGTCCTAGCGCGTGCAGGACGACGGGGATCAAGACCTGGCGTAAGAGTACTGGGGTCATGGTCGGCAGGTCCGGGGCGAGCCCGTCGAGGGTGTGGGCGTCCAATACGGCGGCTCGGAGCGCGATCTCGGCGTATTTGCCTTCCACCTGCACCGGGATCCATGGCAAGCCATCGACGAGGCATGCCTCTTGAGCAGGCAAATCAACCCCCAATAACGTTCTTGACGTCTTGTCGGACGATCTGACAGCACGGTAGTCAATGTTGAAGAGCTATAGCAATGCGTGGCCAGCGATTCACTCATGGTGAGTGTGGGTATGAGAAAGACCCACCCGGTTGTCTACCGGATGGGTCTGACAATCCCCGCTGGAGCGAGGTCAACGGCCTTGAAGCCAGCTTTTCAAGCTCTTCAACGGAGCCATCCCCGCCGTCACGACGAGGTCAGTGGTCAGTCAACACCCTCGGGCGTGCGGGGCCAACCCCGACATGTGGCATGTGCGGGCCTGTAGCGACGAGCCATTCCCACGTGCATCGGTGTCGGACGTCTCGTCTCAGCCCGGATCGGTGGACCATCCCCCGTGCGTACGGGGCCGAGAGCACGAGATAGAGGCCAGCAAACCGGAGAAGAGGGAGGTGTCACCGCCAGGCGGGGTCGGCAAAGTAGCACTCTCGGGCTGTTGCACCCACAGCCCGAAGAGCCGGTGAGGCGGCCGGGATGAGCCTCCTCGTCATCGTTCGCCAGTGTAGGCAAGACCGGTGTTGTCGTTGTAGGTCACGGTGACCCCTCCGACAGTGCCTACCAGCTCCGCCTTCGGCTCCGAGGAGTCGGGCGTGAGCACCAAGGCGCGGGTGCGGCGCAGCCATGCGTGGCCGGTCCACCCGGGGAGTGGCGCGAGGTTGCTTACGGCCTCCGCGGTGAGGCGAGCAGGCAGGCGCATCATGTCCCCGGCCAGTGCTTCCAGGGCCTCCGGCCCGGGGCTGCCGTCGTTGGCAAGACGGGTGCCGTTCAGAGTGGTGTAGCCGGTGGGAGTGCGCAGGACGAGGATGGCCTCGATGCTGGGTTCTCCGTCGCGGACCACAGCGGCCAGTTGGTCGTCGTCGGCGGCTTCCGTAGCGGCGTAATGGAGGCCGTCGAGGTTGGCGGCTCCGTGTTCACCAGGCCTCGTCAGGAGGTAGGTAGAGGCATTTTTCCGGCGGGTCTCCTGAGCGGCGTCCCACTGGGCGCGCGCCTGTTCAGCCTCCGGCATCCAGGTCATGGGGAGGGGCGCGGCATCTGCGTACACGCCGGCGACGAGTTCCGGGACTTGTGACGGGACGGCCCAGCCGCCGGTGGCTGCCCCGCGGAGAACGGCGGCCGCCGTACGCAGGAGAAGGTGCCGGCCGTAGATGAACTCGGCGCCCCGCTCGAAGGCGGGTCCGGCACCGTCGGTGCGGGGCGCGAAAGCGGTGACATAGACAGCTGGGGTGGCGAGCCGCTCGGGTCGTGCCGTGCCGGTGTGGCGGTGGGCGCGCCCGACGCGTTGCAGGAGCAGGTCGATGGGGGCGATATCGGTGACGATCACGTCGGCGTCGATATCAAACGACTGTTCCGCAACCTGGGTGGCGACCAGGATCACACGCTTGGGGCGGGGCACGAAGTCGTCCGGACCGAGCTTGTCGAGGAGGTCCTGGGTACGGTCCGCGCGCGCGGCGGTTGTGAGTTGTCCGTGGAGGATCACGACGTCGTCGCCGAATCGGTGCGCCAGCTGCCGGTAGGTGCGCTGGGCTCGACGGACGGTGTTGCGGATGACGAGGGCGCACCCGCCGTCGACAAGTTGCTTGGCAAGAAGGTCCGCGACAGGCTGTTCCCGTTCGGCGTCCGGGGTGGGGCGGCCAGCACGATGGGTCGGTGGTTCGGGAAGGACGCGTACCTGGACGGGCAGGTCGTCACGCCAGGTCGGTGCGTGGGCGACAAGGGGAGCGTCCATGCCGGACCAGACGGCGGTGACATTGGGGTAGCCGTCAGGAGCGGGCAGCGACAGCTGCCTGTCGGGTTGGGCTCCGGCCATGTAAGCGTCGGCGAGCTCGGCGCGCTGCGTCGGCGGCAGGGTGGCCGAGAGCAGAACCACGGGGACTTGTAGCTGGCCCAGCCAGAACAGTGCCTCTTTGAGGAACTGACTCATGTAGACGTCACAGGCGTGGACTTCGTCGAGGATGACGACCTTCCCTGAGAGCCCCGCAGTGCGGAGCATGACGTGCCGTGTACGGGTTGCGGCGTACAAGAGCTGGTCGATGGTGCCGACGGTGAGGTGGGCGAGCAGTCCCATTTTGGGGCCGAGGAAGAATTCGGCCGGTCCATACCGCTCGCAGCAGTCCTCATCGTCTTCCTGGATGCTCCGGAACCGGGCGTCAGCAGTGGTCCAGTCTCCCGCGCGGATGGCCTTCCACTCAGGGTTGAACGCCCGCTTGCCATGAAGCAGCACGGTGTCGTCCTCCGCGCCGGGGCAAGCTGACGCGGCCCAGGCGCGAACATGGCTGAAGATGGGGTCCGCCGTGGCCTGCGTGGGCATGCCCACGAACACCCCGGACTTGCCGAAGCGTGCTGCAAGGATCTCGGCTACAGCCAGCGCCGTCTTCGTCTTGCCTTCTCCCATGGGGGCCTCCAGAAACAGCAGGCCGGGAGCGGCCATCTCGCCGGCCACCTCTATGGCGAGTGACTGCGAGGCGCGGGGGCTCTGGCCGAATCGTTCCTGGAACAGGGAGGGGCTGTTGCCGGGCTTGAGGGCTCGCAGTCCACCGCCGAGACGCCTGTCGGCCCAAGCAGCAGCAGCCCGCTTGCGGGCGCCGGCGAGGCAGACACGATCGAGAGTGGGGATGCCCGGGAAGTGAGTGGCATCAGAGGCGATCCAGTCCGCCATGACGAGGAAGCCGAGAAGCGCGAGCTGGACCGCGCGCGCTGGTACTCGCACCGGTTGGGCTTCGGTCAGGGACTGGTAGCCGACGGCACGGGTGAAGACCTCGACGATGTGGGCCTGAGCGGTCCTCCACTCTGCCGTAGTGCCATGTGCGGCACCATTGGCGTGGGCGGCGTCCTTCATGGTGGCGGCGCGCAGCGTGCCGTGGTGCCCGGAGACGAGGGGGGCGATCCAGTCGGCATGCGTGCGACTCCAGCGAGCGGAAGTCTTGAGGTACGTACGCAGCAGGTGGCCGCCCGCTTTGTCATGGGTCCATTCACGGCTGGTGGCCGTCGTCACCAGGCCGGCGTCCCATACGAGGCCCACAGAGGGGAGTGCAGCAGCCTCTGTGGCGG
This sequence comes from Streptomyces sp. NPDC032472, assembly GCF_040636955.1. Taxonomy (NCBI): domain Bacteria; kingdom Bacillati; phylum Actinomycetota; class Actinomycetes; order Kitasatosporales; family Streptomycetaceae; genus Streptomyces; species Streptomyces sp. NPDC032472. The sequence goes on along the minus strand of NZ_JBEZVK010000016.1, from coordinate 27,417 downwards.
CTTTGCTCTGGAACGCAGGGGTGGCCTTCCCGCAGTCGTGGATACCGCACACCCAAGCGAAGAATCGGCGGCCGCGGCCGTCGGTGGCCTCGTCGAGCAGCTGCTTGGTGGAGGGTGCCAGATAGTCGTCCCAGACGCGTTCGGCGACAGCGGCAGTGTCGAGCATGTGGGGGAGCAGCAGGTTCATCGTGCCGTCGGCGAGCTGTGCAGACTTGCCCCACAATGTGCCGAGCCGTTGGATCTCCTCGCGCGTCAGGCCTAATTGGATGCAGATGGTAAGCATGGCGGCAGCGTAGACATTGGCGCTGACAGTAATCGGCGAATCGCGCCGCAGACGTATGCCCCAAGGTTCCTCAAGGCCGGACGCACGCGAATTCTCAACGACGAGGCGGCGAGCTCAGGTCCCCTCCTCGTCACAGTGCACGTCTTCGTCCTGGTCCTGGTCGTGCTCGTGCAGGCGCTGATCGAGGTCGCTGGCCCAGTACTGTGCCCAGGCGCGCAGTTCGGCTGTCTCGATCTCGGTCAGGCCGTACGCGGCGAATTCGGTGTCATCGGCCCACTCGGCGCCGACAAGCCGGTCGCGGAGGTCGTGGAGGCGGAACTCGTCGCGGCCGTGTCGCTTGCCGAGGCGTTCGAGCTCGTGGGTGGTGCGGTGGCGGGAGGCGGCGTGGACGTCGATGAGGTCGCGTACGGCGCCTCGGTCGGCCAGGGCGCGGACCTTGGTGCCGATGACGGAGTCGAAGGCGAGGACCGGCCCGTACTCGGTTTGGGCGGGCGGCGTTCAGAAGTGCTCCTTGAGCACGTCGACCTCGCACTCCTCGCCGGTGTCCCGGTCGACAACCATCAGCCGGGCGGAGAGCGGGTCCACGTCGATCACGCGGACCTGCCAGCCCCGCTCGGCCAGGCCCTGATCGAGGCCCGCGGCGATCTCCGACATGGGCGCGGGGTTCTCGGTGGCGACGTCGAGGTCCTGGCTGAGGCGATCGACCAGGCCGTGGGCCTGGACGGCGTAGCCGCCAGTGATCACGAGGGGGTACGGTGCGCCGATGTCGATCACCGCGGCCAGGAGCCGACGGTGCATGTCGCTCAGCTTCACGCGGCGGCGGACCTCACCGTCGCGAGCTCGGGGAAGGCTTCCTCCCAGACCTGCCGGATATGCCGACTGACCAGGGTGCGCAGGACGGGCCACTGCTCCAGGAGGAGCTCGCGGTTGAGGAGGGTCACGAGGTCCTCGTGCTGCCCCTCGGCCAGGACGGTGCGATACAGGCCCATGCGCAGGCGCGGCCGGTCCAGGTCGTAGGCACGCAGTCCGGACCAGGCCACGTGCAGTGGCAGCTCGACCACGCCGTGCCGCGGACCTGCGAGCTTCTCCAGGGAGGCAGGCAGCCGGCCCGCGTACCGGGCGCGGAGCACCTCGGCTGCCGAGGGCGCCGTGCTGCTGGGGGAGAGCGTGACCATGGACCCGATTATCCCGCGCCCCGCCCGTCTCCGGTACCGCAGACGTGACACTCACCGCCAGCCCATCCGGGCTACGTCCCGCGGCGGGTTTCTCGGCCCACGGGATTGGTCGAATTGCGTTGCAGACCCGAAAGGCCCGTTTCAGCGAAAGTGCTTCGAAACGGCTTCACGCTCGCCTAATGTTGCAGGTCAGCAAGCCTGCTCCCCGCACCCCCGGGGATGTCCCCGAGTGCGGCAACCTCCTCGACTCCCGCGATATCTGCTCCCCGCACCCGCGGCCGAGGCGACGACCTGGACTTCCCACTTGGAGAGCTGCTCCCCGCTCCCGCGGGGATGACCCCGTGGTCCACCGGTGCGCCTGCACGCCCGTACCTTCGTCGAGCAGGTATCCGGCCCTGACGCCCGGCACGGTCAGCGGACCGAGCGATTGCGCTCCAACCTGGCCGCGGTCAGTCTGGCACTCGCAGACTGGGCCGGAGCCGGCTTCGCCCGCGTTCGCGGCTATCCGTCAGCTGCAGCACGGTGCTCCGATTGGTCGACGCACTTCCCGAACCCGACCATGCTCCCGTACCGCCAGGGCGAACATCTTCCGGAGTGGCTCGACGCAGTTCGGCAAGACGACCTTCCCCGCCTCCACACCCTCGCCGTCGGCATCGACCGCGACCTCGACGCCGTCATCGTCGGCCTGACCCTGTCCTGGAGCTCGGGCGTAGTGGAAGGCCACGTCAACCGCATCAAAATGATCAAGCGACAGATGTGCGGACGCGCTGGCTTCAAGTTCCTGCGCAAGCGGGTGCTGCTTGCCTCCTGACCTCATTGTCGGTGGCCAGTGCGACGATCTCTGAGGACCGCGCGAGGAGAGATATGGGCACCTGGGACATCGGCCCCTTCAATAATGACACCGCCGCCGACTTCGCCGGCGACCTGGACGAGGCAACCATGGAACAACGCGAGTCCATGATCCGCAGAGTCCTCGAACGCGCCGCTGACCCTGCGGACTACCTGATCACCCCCGACGCTGAGCGAGCAGTCGCCGCAGCAGCCCTGGTGGTCGCACAGCACCCTGACGGCGAGCCCGCGTGCTCGAACTACGGCCCATCGGAGCCGCTGCCGGAGTTGCCCGCCGACCTTCGGGCGCTTGCCGTCGGCGCCCTTGACCAAGTAGTCGACGAGCGGTCTGAAATCGCCGAGCTGTGGGACGAGGCCGCGGACGGGCCGAGATGGCGCCAAGACATCACCCGCCTCCGCGACGTCCTCGACCCTCCGAACCCGCCACAAGATGAAGCCCTCTTCGAGATGTGACCGGTTACCCACCTGGACACGGAAGTTGAGCCAGAGCCGCTTGTGACCTACGCAGCCAGCCGGTCACGTCTCCAATCGGTCCTTGCGGCAACGGCCACCAACGCCTCCGCGAGCCGGTCTCCGGCTCAGCTTCACCCCGCCCAGCTCGACCGACACCTCGGCACCTCGGCGAGCTGGGCCTGGTCCTACTCGGTGCTTCACGGAAGCGGAACGCGCCCTGGACCTCCGTCCGGTGCTGCTTGATCACCCGCCCCAACCAGGCGTGCGCGCGGGCTCCTCCGCAGCACCTTTACCTGCCGTGCGGCATACGGCACCACCCACGCCGAAATCTTCCCGGGCATCCTCCGGGAAGCGGGCCTTCACCTCGAAGGACTTCAGCAACAGTGCGAACCTGCCCGCTCAGGCGGCGTTCCGGCCTGCGCGTGCGGGTTAGGGAGCCAGGCCTATTTGAGTTCCTGGATGATCTGGATGGGGCTTTTCTCCAATGTGAACCAGTCCGCGACGACGATCTTTGCTGCGTCCTGTGTGTACTGCAGGGCGGCCTCCAGGGCGGGGCGGAGATCAGTGCTGGCCAGGCCCCGTTCACAGGCATGGAGCGGATGCTTCGCCACGACGGCGCGGCGGTCTCCCATGCGCGTTGTGAAGACCATGGCGGGCAGATCCCCGTTGAGGAGGTCGCCTTTGTACATCGTTTTGAGGCCGGCCAGGGATCGGCGCACGCGGTCGGTGGAGGTGCTGGCGAGACCGCCGGCTTCATGATCGCTGCTGCATCCCGGCCGGGGCAGCCGAATTCGGGGCGAGATGGATCGGATTGCTCCAAGCCCGCCCTCCTGCAGCGTCTTCGACCGTGACCCGGCAGAACCCCTGCCCGAACATGGCCACCGGCAGGGAGCACTCCGTCAGCGCCTCCCCCTCGACGACCTGCAGGCCCGGAGCGCCGCCGGTGACCAGTATTTTGCTCACGGGCGAGCAGCGCACAGTGATCAGGCCGTCGTCGAGCCTGATGTCGTGCAGCTCGGGGCCGGTGCTGGAGTAGTAGTGGCCGGCCTTCAGGGCCGACAGGAGTGCCTCCGGGTCGAGGGACTCGGCGCGTACCTGGACCCAGGCTGCGCAGCCGGGTGGGTCCTGCGGTTGGAAGTGTGCGTCGTCGGCAGCGTAGGCGTTCAACCGGTGCCCGCGGTTGAGCAGGACGTCGGTCAGGTGCCAGCTGTCGCCCCGGTGCTCGCGCTCGGCGAGCGCGTTGTACACCTCGACCGCGTGGGCGGCGTCCAGACTCTCGGCATCGGCGGTGGTGAGCAGCGAAGCCGCCGGGTGGGCCATGCCGATGAACGCACCCGCGGCCCGTGCCCGGCGCGCCAGCTCCGGTCCGCTCTCGCCGGGCCCGGGGGGTGCGAAGCCGAGAGGCAGTCCCACCGCGACGATGTGCCACTTCGGCCCGGCCTCGGTGTGCGGGGCGTGCAGCTCGGCTCCCAGCAGCGTGGTGAATTCCGGTGTACGCAGGGACCGGGTGTCTGTCAGGGGGAATCCGTACTCGGCCCGGAAGTGATCGGTGACGGCCAGGAAGTCGTACCCGGCCTCCCGATACCGCTGTGCCACTTCCCCGGGTGAGAGTGCGCCGTCGGACTCGTTGGAGTGGGTGTGCAGATTGCCGCGCCAGAAACGGCCGGGCCGATCGAACGGGAGATCCATCATGATCAGAGTCAAACACCTCGGGCTGTGGGGACGAAGGGAAAATTGATGCCCGAGCGCTGCCGGGGCCGGCGCTCTCCGCTCTCGTGAGCCAGCCACGCCCAAGGCCGGGGCGTCACCCTCCGGCCGGGTAGCTCGACAGCACGCCTCCCTTGAGTACGACACCGCTGAATTCGTTGACGAGGATGGGTGCGACCTCCGGACGGGTGGGCATGTCCTTGCCGGTCCGGGCATCCAGCGTGACCGCACCGTTGGCCGTGGTTCCGTAGATCCGCCCGTGCCACACCGCCTTCACGGTTGGCGCCTTCCGACCGTCTTGACCGTCGTGGAGCTGCCAGAGCAGCTGCCCTGAGACCGGGTCGACGGCGATGACCCTGAAGGGGTCCGAGAAGACCAGCGTCACCGCCTGGTCGTGAGAGCAGCTCAGGCCGGCGGCCTCCGGAGGCAGAGGCCGCTGGACTTCTCCGGTGTGAGGGCTCGTCAGCTGGTCGTACTTCTTGCCGTCGAGGTTTCCGCGGGCTCTGACCAGTGAGGCACCCGCGGGTTCCAGGCTCGCGCCGAAGGTCTGCTTGCCTCGCCATTTCTCGTTGCCGGTGGCCAGGTCATGCCCCACGGGTACCTGGTAGTCGCCGTCCTGGACGAGCAGCAGGCCCGCCGCCGTTTCGGCGGTTACGGCTGTCACCTTCAGGTCCGGCTGCGTCCAGGCCAGCCGGTGGCCGGTCAGGTCGACGCCGTACGCGACCACTTCGTGCCCGAGTACGGACCTGGAAGTCTGCACGCTGACCACGGCAGTGGACCTGCCCGCGCCGATGACGGAGGCCTGCACCCGGCCGGTGGAGGATGCGAACCAGTCGGGGAGCCGGACCGTCGTGCGCCACAACGGCTCACCCGACTCCGCAGAGGCGGCGGCGACCTCCAGGACGGTGGAAGCGGACTGCGTCCCGGACCCGGGCTGCGTCAGCAGGAACGCCGTGAGGACCGTCCCGCTGTCGGTGACGACGAGGGGGGCCGACGCTTCCGTGTCGTCGCCGCGGAAGGGCTTGCCCTGCGCCTGGACGACCGCTCGCACGCTCCCGGTCGTCAGGTCGACTGTCTGCATGCGATCTGCGGAGGCGACGTATGACGAGGTCTTGTGGAGGGCTACGGGCAGGGTGCTCATCTGGTTGCCCAACAGGTTCATCCGGTTCTTCGTCGCCTCGGGCGGCAGGACCACCTCACCTGCGGTGTCGAACCAGGCCGGCGGGTCGTGCGGGATACGAGAGGACAGCGAACGCGCCGGGCCCGCCGCAGGGGCAGCCGGCTTCTTGGCATCGCCGGAGCCGTACTCCGCCCCCGCCGAGCAGCCTGCCACACCGAAGACCGCGAGCGCCGTGAAGGTCAGTAACTTCCGTAACGCAGACATGCGCCCCATCCCCATATGCCGGAAGCCGGCCGGCCACAGTCCCGCCGCCGACAAGTCGGCAAAAGGATCTCACGCACCCATGCCAGGCTGTATCGGCTGGCCAGGCGGCGCCTGCTCATCCTCCAGCCTCGCCGGGCCGGTCTGCCGACACCCACCACTCCAGCCCTGCAAGCGCCGGCAGCGAGGCTCGGGACCGAACTATGGGCTGTACAGGTCCGGGAGAGCCGTCACCCTGCCACGGGCCATGGTTGCCCAGGTCCTCCGAGCAAGTAGCCCCCTGACACGTGTGAGTCTGGGCCGATCTGAAACACCGGTGCTTGGCACCAGGCCAGCCCTCTTCACCTCGACGGGAGCATGGGCGAGCACTCACGACGCCAGTGTCTCGTCGGGCAGAATCGCCAAGCCCGCTGCTGCCGAGGGGAAGCGAGCGAGCCGTGGCCCGGTGCTTGCTCCCTGGCTCGCTGGGATCGGCATCGTTCATGATGAGGCAGTGAACCCCCGTGACCTCGACCTCGTGATCGCTGCCGCCCATGCTGTCGGCCCCTGCCAGCCGGGTGAAGAAGCCGACTGGACCGACCGCGTACGCGAACGCGCCGTCAGCCTCTATGTGCTGGGCGACACGGTTGGGCTGGATATCGCCCGACTTGATGCTGCGAAGCAGTTCACAGCCACGCTGCTGGATGTGCGGGTGGAGGCCTCCAGCACCCGCGGTGTTCTGGTTCTTCGCAACACTTCCGGGGAGCTGGAGCAGCCGATCCGGACCGACCGGGGTGATTCGGAGGCCGGAAGAGTGATGATCGAGCGCGCCCGTGCCCTGATCGGTCACCGCGTCCGCGTCTATCGCCTTAACGAGCGCATGGCGTCCAACCCGAAGCTCGAGGTACGCATCGTGGTGCACCTCGCCGACTTCGGGCTCGATTCAGACCCGATCCACGAGAACAGCGCAAAGCAGAACGTCCTCGCGGCCGCCGAAGGCGACACGGCTGCGGCACAGCAGGCTTGGTCAGCGGCCGGCCTTCCGGAGTCCGGCGCCGTGTCCGTACGACAACTGGCCGAGGCTTTGGCTTGCCTCCCGCACCCCGACGCGGGACCCGATCCGCGACGGTTTTCCTGAAAAGCCGGTTTCAGTGAAAGTGCTCGAGAACGCCTTCCCTCTCGCTTAAAGTGGCAGGCCAGCAAGCCTGCTCCCCGCACCCGCGGGGATGACCCCAGGCCCGCGTCAGCGAGGTGGTAGATGACGTTCTGCTCCCCGCACCCGCGGGGATGCCTCCCGGAAGGTGTGCGAGGCTGGCGGCCACGAGGTCTGCTCCCCGCACCCGCGGGGATGACCCCGAACTGGAAACAATTGTTTCTAGCGGCCGGAACTGCTCCCCGCACCCGCGGGGATGACCCCAGGGCGGTGGAGCGCCACGTCTCAACGGACGGCTGCTCCCCGCACCCGCGGGGATGACCCCAGGGCCGAGGACGAGGACGGGGTCTGTAGGAGCTGCTCCCCGCACCCGCGGGGATGACCCCGGCTCGCCAGAGTCTGAGCTGCTCTCCAAAGGCTGCTCCCCGCACCCGCGGGGATGACCCCGCCGCCAACCGGCGCGAACACGGCGCGCAGATCTGCTCCCCGCACCCGCGGAGATGACCCCGAGCTGGAGGCCGCCCGCCGGCGAGGCCGGGGCTGCTCCCCGCACCCGCGGGGATGACCCCGTCCGCCGGGACCTCGCAATCACTGACGCATTCTGCTCCCCGCACCCGCGGGGATGACCCTGAGACGATCTCGACGCTGGTCACCGCTGGGTGCTGCTCCCCGCACCCCCGGGGATCCCCCCCGGTCGACTTGATACCGCCACCCAGGATCGTCTGCTCCCCGCACCCGCGGGGATGACCCCGAAATCCTCATGGCGACTTTTCCCCCGTCAGTCTGCTTCCCGCACCCCGGGATGCCCCCGTACCCGTCGACGAAGCCGCGGGCGGTACGGCTGCTCCCCGCACCCGCGGGCATGACGCTGGGGGTCCGGGTCGGGCCGCTCGGGCTCCTGCTCCCCGCACCTGCGTGACCACGGCCGACTGGGTGCCAATCGTCCTTCTTGCTAGCTGTATTGAGCTGAAGCGTTGTTCTGCGATCTCGCCCAGCCGTGCCCGGTGCGGGTCTTCGCCTGGGCTGGCACGGGGGCAGGTACGACCCCGCACAGGGAGCGCTCCCGGCCTTGGGGAACATCGGTACAGCCGTTGGCGCTGAGAACGATCATGGGCTCTAGCTGCGGATCTCCGCGTTCGGTTGGGGCTCGGCCTGGAGGCGTTCGCGGAGGTCGATCTCCGCAGGGGTGAGCGGGTCCTCGGGCCGGCGGATGCGGACGGGCTTGGGCCGCAGCGGCAGGCCGTCGTCCGTCGCGGCGGCCTCGGCTTCGGCGAGTGCCCGGTAGAGCGAGGCGACCGAGGGGTTCTTGCCCGCGTTCTTCCCGGTCTTGATGACCAGCTTCCTGGCGATCTCCGGGACGGGGACGCCCTTGTCCTTCAGCGCGACGGCAAAGGTGAGCATGTCGTCGTCGATGACCTTCGGCCGTCCGCCGTGGTTGCCCTTGGCCGCTGCGGTGACCTGGCCTTCGAGGGTCTTCTCCCGGATGTAGTTGCGCTCGATCTGCCCGGCGACGGCGAGCACGGCGAAGAACATGGCGCCCATGCCGTTGGGGTCGTAGATCCCGGTGAGCGGACCGGTAAGGAGTTCGAGCTGGATGCCACCGGCCTGGAGCTCAGCGGACAGCATCATCAGCTCGGCCGCGTTCCTGGCAAGACGCTTCAGCTCGTGGACGGTGAAGATGACCGGCGTCTCGGGTGCGGCTTCCTTGAACTGGCGGGCCAGCGCGAGCGCCTTCTCCAGCTCGGGCCGCACCTTGATGCGGGTGCTGATCTGCTCCTTGAAGACCTTGTGGCACTCCGCCCGGTGGAGGGCTTCGAGCTGGCTCGCCAGCTCCTGCCGCGCGGTCGAGGTGCGGGCGTACCCGATCCGGACCGGGCGCTCGGTGCGGGGCGCGGGCACCACTGCGAGCGCGGGGCCCGGTTTCCACGCGCGGCCCGGGTGCCGGTCGGCGGGGACGGGGATCTCCAGCTCCTCCCGGAGCGCGGGGACGAGGACGAAGCGCGGGGTGTGGTATTTCGCGGCGGTCTTCCCGCCCCGGGTGCGGCAGGCGCTGCCGGCGGGCGCGTCACAGTTCGGGCAGTCGTGACGTTCTACCGCCAATGCGGCCTGATCGGGCGTGAGATCCATAGCCGGAGTCTCTCAGAAGTGCCTCGCATAACGCGCGGGTTTCGAGAGGACTTTCGCGAACGGCGACCTGCGGAAACGTGATCGCTCCGGGGGGTCTCGCAGAACTCTCACAGATGTTCATTTGTGAGAATGCCGAGCAGTCGAACGCGGGCGCCCGATCGGAGCGCCTTGCCGGACGCCACGTCGCGGCGAAGGCCGCGGGCGTCCGACCTCCTGCACGTCGCCGTAGTGCTGCTCATGCATGGTGAGTGTGATGGTGGCCAGGGAGTGTCGTTGGGCTGGAGGGTCTGCCAGGAGTCGTCGGCTTCGCGGAATTGGTTCACAGAGGGCGAAGTTGTCTACCGCTCCGTCTGTGTGGTCGGAACCGATCTGTGGGCTCAGGCGTGCTGACGGAGTGCGCTGACCAGTGCGTGCGGGTCGTCTGCGTGGAAGCGGATGGTGTGGGCCTCTTCCGTTGCACCGAGCGGGCGGGTGAAAGGGAGTGGCCGGTTCAGCTCCAGGGTCACCGAGGTCTGGCTGCCCACGATCAGGTCGAGGACCCCGTCCTCGGAGAGGGCGATCAGGCTGCCTTCGGGATAGCGCCGGTCGACCCGGACCGAGGCCACCGCGTCCGGCGGTACGGCGAGGTCGAAGAGGGCTCCGTAGCGGATCCGCAGAGAGCCGTCGGGGCGCACGACGTGCGGCCGGGTGACGCAGGCTGCGTGCAGGGCCAGCACGAGGACGACGCCATACAGGTCGATTACCAGGATCACCCGGTGGACCACCGGCCAAGGAATGAGCAAGGCCAGGACCACCGTCTCGATGACCATCACGAAGAGCAGCCCGTACATCATCGCGGTTTGGGGCCCGGTGTACGCGGCAGCGTGGTCCCCGGGACGCACCCCGTGCGTGCCGCGCCGGACCCACCGCCCCAGGGAGGCGAGGGCGCGCAGTTCGTGGAGGACCAGGCGGCGGACCGTCACCGGCACCGCCTCCTGCACGGCGGACCGCTGCGCCGCCCGGCGGTCCGCGCCGCGGGCGCGCGCGGCGACGTACAGAGAGCGCAGCACCCAGGCTTCCAGCAGCAGCACTGCGAGCACCAGCGCCTCGGCGCCCGCCAGCGCCCACGCGGGCGGCCGGACCCCGGCGACCAGGCAGGCCGCCAGGGCGAGTTCCCCCGGCAGTACGGCGGCCACCGCGACCCGCGCCGCCCGTACGCCCCTTGGCCGGCCGCTCATCCCCGGCCCCTTTCCACGAAAGCCTCCATGAGCCGGCCCACGACTTCCGCCTGCGCTGGGGTGTACTCGGCGAGCAGCGCCTCCTTGAACCCGGTCACAACCACCCTGTCCTCGGGGATCGCGGCGAACAGCTCCTCGGGGACGGCTGCCATCAGGTCAGCTGCCAGGGGTGCGATCCGCGGATCATCGGTGGGGGCATCGGCGAGCGCGTCAAGGCGCGCATACAGTTCGACAACCGCGGGATCGGCGACCAGCGTCCCGAGCAGCGCGAAAATCTCTTGGTTACCGGTGCCGGTGGCGTCCAGCAGCGTGAGGTACTCGTGGTCCTTGGCCGCGCTCGGCGAGTCTGTTCGGGGGGCCTGTGCCAGCAGTGCTGCGAGGGCGGGTGAGACGGGCCCGGTCGCGCCGGGCGGCTCGGCGAGCAGGGCGCCGAGCCGGCAGCGGCGCTCCCTGATGTCGGCTTCCTGACGGGCCAGGTCGGCGTCGAGTTCTTCCAATATCTCGGTCAGTTCGCGCCCCGCATCGTCGGCGAGGGCGTCGCGCACTTCATCGAGGCTGAGGCCGAGTTCGGTGAGCCGGCGCACCCGGGCGAGCAGGACGGCGTCGCGGACGCTGTAGGCCCGGTAGCCGTTGGGGCGCCGCTCCGGCTCCGGAAGCAGCCCGACATGGTGGTAGTGCCGGATCGCCCGGGTGGTGAGCCCCACGAGCGCGGCGATCTCTCCGATTCGCATGCCGCCAGTAGAAACCCTGCCCTTGCGTCAAGGTCAAGCGGCGAAAGCATCGTCGGGCGCAAAACGGTTCAAGCGCGTCTACACACCGGAGTGGTTCGGCCTCGCCAGCGCACGTATCTGGCCAGAGTCCGCTCCCGCTACCCCTCGTCGTCCTCGTCGAGTTCCACTGTGTCCGGGTTGCGAAGCGGGCGTAGGGCGCCGCCAGCCGGGGTGGAGGCGGTGAAGCTGTAACGGCCCAGGACGTTGAGGTTGCGGTGCTTGAGCGGGGACAGGCGGGCGATGTCCTCGTCCCGGACCTCGTGGCCCTCGGCACGGAGCCGGGCGACGGCGGCGTCGATGTACCGGGTGGTCCAGAGCACCACCGCGTTGAGGACCAGGCCCAGTGAGCCGAGCTGGTCCTCCATCCCGTCCCGGTACGCCTGGTGAATGGTGCCGCGCTTGCCGTGGCACACGTCGCGGGCCAGCTTGTGCCGGGACTCCTGCACGGTGAGCTGGCGGTTCATCCGGCGGCGGTAGGTGTGGTCGACCGGGTCGACGACGCGGAGCAGGTGCTCGGTCTTGGCGATCCGGCCGTACTCGGCGAATGCCTGCCCCAGCGGGGTCGGGTGGCCTTCGCGTCCGAACATCCGCAGCAGGTCGTAGGCGCGAACCTGGTTGGTGACCAGGGAACCGGCGATCCGGAGCATGTCCGGCCAGTGAATGATCACCTTGTTCAGGTTGACCCGGTTGCGAGCCAGCGGCTCCAGCGGCCCGTACGCGCCGGTCTCTACGCCGGGAAGGGACGCGCGCCAGAACCGTTGGTCGTCCAGGTCCTTGAACCGGGGGCTGAAGTTGTAGCCCAGGATGCGGAAGATGCCGAACACGATGTCGCTGTACGAGGCGTTGTCGGTGGCGACCATCTCCGGCTTCACCCCGCCGTCGAGGTTCAGCAGGGCGTCCAGGATGTGCAGGGAGTCGCGCGGAGTGCCCGGCACCACCATCTGCCCGATGCCCGCGACCTGGTCGTTGACGGCGTTGAGCCAGGTGATGCCGCGCTTGAACCCGAAGTACTTCGGCGACGGGGCAGCGTTGATGGTGCGGACCGGAACGACGAACCGCAATCCGTCGACCGAGGCCAACAGCCCGTCTCCCCAGTACCGCACGATCGGCACCTGGCCCTGCGCCTCGATCAGTGCGGCGTTCGCCCCGGCGATGGTGTCGGCCCGCAGGTAGAACTGGTCGACGTGCACCAGCCGGAAACGGTGAAGCGCCTCATGCGCGGGGTTGATGACCGGGGTCATGCCGATGTTGCACGCCTCCGAGACCAGGAGGGCCACCAGTGAGGTGGTCAGGTCCTTCATGCGGGTTGTGCCGTCGCCCAGGTGTACGAAGGCGTCCAGGAACCCGGTCCAGCCGTGCACCTCGAACAACAGCTCCGGCAGGTCGATCTTCGGGAGCATCTTCTCCACCCGCCCCCGCAGCCACGTCAGGGACTTCGGCTCGCCCAGCGCGCCGAGCTTGGACACGTTCAGCTTCGCCCGGCCGCCCGGCGGGACCTCGATGGTGACCTTCGTGTCCTGCGCAGCCGTCTCCAGCCGCTCCGCCATCTGCTTCCACGCTGCATCCAGCGCCGTCACCAGCGCGGCCAGGTGCTCCTCGACCGGCATATCCAGGCTCAGACCCGCCAGAACGTCCTCCCGCACGGCCTCCCACTCCGTGCCGTCCAGCAGCCGGGCGCGCGGGTCGGACCAGCGGTGCGAGGGAGAGGCGAACACGTCGCGGCGCTGAAGCGCGCGGTGCAGCTGCTCCAGCACGCACACCACGTATGCGTCCCGGTCCACGGCCCCCGGCGGCAGCTCGGCGTTGGCATACACCGCCTTGCGCCACGCGGCCGGCACCAACTTGTCATCGACCTCGCGCGGCAGCAGCGGCTTGTCCTTCACCCTCCGCCGCGCCAGAGCGGGCAGCCGCTTTACCGCGGCCAGCACCCGCTTCCCGCCGGTCGCCGCGTCCAGTGCCTTCGACTCGCCCAGCAGTGACAGGAACGGCCGCACCGTGTTGTACCGGGTGGCCAGCGCCGCCCGCATCGCGACGGCCGCCGAGTCCTCGTCCTCCGGCACCAGCGAGACCACCAGCACGGCCGCACTCATCACCGCGGCCCGGGGCGCGACCTCCTCCACTGCCCGCCACAGTGCCGCCGCGTCCAGATCCGTGCCGTGTGCCTCGACCAGCTCCAGCTCCTCGAACAGCGCCTTCGCCGCCCGCGCCAGGGTCCGCGACGCCTTCTCCAGCGGCGGCAGCGTCGAGAGCCGCTCCTTGTCCGTCGCCCGCTTCGCCGTGCTGATCAGCCTCGTCGCCATCAGCACCGAGAACAGGTCCAGGGCCTCATCGATCGCTTTGGCCTCAAGGTGGCGCATCACCGCGGTGAGCATCGCCGTGCGCTTGGGCTCTGCGGCCCGCTCCAGGCTCGCAGCCTTGGACCCCAGCCCGTAACGGGCCAGCGCCGCGAGCCGGTTCGGCGGGATCTGCTACAGCTTCAACCGCCCCAGCTGGAACGCACCGATCTCGTCGACCCGCTCCAGCGACCGCGCGAACGCCGTGCTCGTCGTACGCGTCGGCGGTCGGCGCAGCCGCTCCAACTCCGAGTACCGGCCGCCCTCCGGCGTCTCCAGCGTGGCCACCAGGTCCGCCGGCAGCGCAGGGTCCGCGCGGTGAGCCGCCCTGGCCACGGTGGCGTGCAGCCGCTTCTCCGCGATCGTGCGAACCTCCGACACCTGCCGGGCCAGCACCGAGACACCCGGCAGCAGCACCCGGTTCCGCCGCAGCCAACCCACCGCCTGGTTGAACAGCGCGACCGGCCCCTCCGCATGAGTCCACGCCCGGCCGTGCAGGAACGTCCGGAACTTCCGCGCCCACTCCGCATCTTCGTACGGGTGGTAGCCGTAGGCGTCCCGGATCTTCCACGCGTGCTCGTACGCCGTCTTCAGCCGCTCGGTGTACCGCTTCACGCACGACGGGTCCTGAATGCCGAGCTGTACGGCCAGGTGCTCGACCACCGGCCACGGCACCATGAGGGGGTCCTCCAGAAACAGCCCCACGTAGCGGACCGCGCACATCTGGAGGCGAAGCCCAGCTGATGATGCTTCGTACGCCGCAGCGCGATCAGATCCCGGTCGCCATCGTCCAGGAAGAAGAACCGCTCCAGCTCGGCTCTCGTCGGCTCCTCGGGGAACTTTCCGTACGCCTCGGCCTGATCATCAGTTAAGAACTCCACCGGCATGACACGGACCGTAGTCAGGCCTCACGCGTGATCGACGATCTTTCGGCGAATCCCAGTTCTGGGGATGATCGCTGCGCTAGCCGACCATGATCGTTCTCAGCGCCAACGGCTGTACCGATGTTCCCCAAGGTCGGATCGACAGAATGGTGCTGACGGGTGATCTACTCGGTGTGCAGCACCGAGGCGATGGTCATCCGGGCCGCCGACCGGGCCGGGACCAGGGCACCGAGGACGGCGATCAGCACGCCCGCCAGGAGCATCGCGGCCACCTGCGGGGCGTGCCACACGTCTTTCATGTACGCCGGGAAGTCGACCACGCCGACATGGTCCACGACGAGGCGGTGCGCCACGACCCCGAGCGGGATGCCGAGCAGTCCGCCGACCGCGCCGAGCCCGGCCACCGAGGTCACCGTCATCACCACCACCTGCCGGGGCGTCATGCCGATCGACTTGAGCATGCCCAGGTCCCGGCGCCGCTCACGGGTGTTCAGGAGCACGGTGTTGAAGACGCCGAGCGAGGCGACGAGGGTCAGCAGCACCGTGAACACCGTGGAGAAGGTGACGACGGTGGCGGTGCCGGCGTTGCCGGAGTCGAGGACCGACGCGTGCAAGGCCGGGTCGAGCGCCGTGACCGCCTCGGCGTAGGCGCGCGCGTCGGCGCCGGGGGCCAGCCGTACCGTGTACTCGGTGGCGTGGGCCTCGGGTGCGAGCCGGGTGAAACTCTCCCAAGTGGCCTCCAGGGCACGGGCGTTGCCCTCGACGAGCTGACCCACGACGGTCGCGGTGAGTTTCCTGCCGTTCAGCTCCAGCGTGACCCGGTCACCGAGCTTCAGGCCGCGTTGGGTCAGGAAGGCCGGCCCGGCCACGATCTCGCCCGCCGCCTTCGGCGCCCGGCCCTTCACGATGCTGTGGTCGTACACGGAGTCGTCGCCGCGGTAGAAGTCGGCGAAGACGGGCTGGTTCTGTCCGGTCATGTTCGCCTGGGACAGCGCGCGGGCCCGTACTCCTTCCGCACCCGGCAGGGAGCGCAGCCGTTCCTCGATCTGCGCGTCGCCGAGGCGGGGCGGCGTCCGGTCGTTGCCCGAACCCCCGGTCGTCACGTGGATCCTGGCGCCGCCGTCCTCCCGCCCGATCTCGCTGTACGCCAGCAAGGTGCTGGTCAGTCCGGTCGACAAGGTCACTGTGGTGACCCCGAGGACGATGGCTGCCAGGGTCAGCAGGGTGCGGGCGGGGCGGGCGAACGGCTGGCCGAGGCCCAGGCTGACCGGGCGGGGCAGCCGGGTGGCGCCGAGCATCCGCTGGACGCGCAGCCCGCGCCCGGTCCGCGGCGCGCTGCCCGCGCTGATGGCCAGTGCGGCGGGCAGCCGGTGGGCCCGCAGGGCGGGGACCAGTGCGGCGAGCAGGACGAGGGCGGGCATGCCGACCAGGCAGGCCACGGACACCCACGGGCTGATCTCGCCGACCGAGGCCCGGCCCACGTCGATGCCGGTGAACGCGACCTTCAGGATCGGCCCGGCCAGCGCGTTGCCGGCCAGTGTGCCGAGGACGCAGCCCACCACGGCCGGTACGGAGAGCATCGTCAGGTAGACGGCGACGACCTGGTTCGGCGTGAAGCCCAGGGCCTTGAGCACCCCGATGTGCCGGTACCCGGAGACGACCGCCCCGCTGACCACGTTGCCGACGATCAGGACGGAGACCAGCAGGCCGAGGGCGCCGAAGAGCGTCATGAACGGGAGGTAGGAGTCGGCCAGGGCGGAGAAGGCCTGCCTGAGGGTGAGGTAGGTCTGGGTGCCGGTCAGCGCGTCCGCGGGCAGACCCGTGGTGGCCCGGGCCAGCGCGGCGCTCAACTCGGCCTGCGTCGAGGAGTCCGTGAAGCGGTAGAGCATCTGAGCGGAGGTCGGGTGCAATGCGGCCATCTGCTCGGGCGAGACCCAGGCGCTCGCCGACTTGCTCATGCTGGTGGCGAATCCGACGACGGCCAGCTTCCCCCCGCCGGGGACCTCCAGCTCGGTGCCGAGCAACTCCGTGCCGGGGGAGCCCTGGACGGACCAGTTGACGACGATCTCGCCGGGCTTGGTGGCCCAGTGGCCCTCAAGGAGATCGATCCGATCCACGGGGCCGGCCGGATCGGCCCGGCCCACCACGGTGAGGGTGCCGCCCGCCATCCAGAGCCAGTCCTTGGGGATGTCGACCACGGCCTGCCCGAACGGTCCGGCGGCAGCCTCCACCCCAGGCTGCCGGGCGGTCCGCGCCAGCTGCTCCCGCGAGACCTTCGTGGTGTCGAAGGACGCCGCCGTATGGGCGCCACGCTGTGCGGCGTAGGCCTTGTCGAAAGGGTTCGAGGAGGCGGTCAGCAGGGCCAGCGCGAGCAGGACGGTCGTGGTGGAGCAGAGCACGACGAGCCCGACGACGAAGGTCTGGAGCCGGCGCCGCTTCACGGCCGCGCGCGAGGCTCTCCACACGGCGCTCACGCGGCCGCCTCCAGCGTGCTCTCACGGGCGACCCGGCCGTCGGCGACTTCGATCAGCCGGCTGGCGCAGCGGGTGGCCAGCTGCGGGTCATGGGTGACGATCAACAGGGTCTGGCCGATCTGGTTGAGGTCGATCAGCAGGTCCATCACCTGCTCGCCCGACCGGCTGTCGAGGGCGCCGGTCGGCTCGTCGGCGAGGAGCAGGGTCGGACGGTTCATCAACGCCCTTGCGACCGCAACCCGTTGGCGCTCGCCACCGCTGAGCGTCGCCGGATAGTTGTCGCGGCGCTCGGCGACACCGAGTTCGTCCAAGAGCTCCAGGGCGCGGCGGCGCGCCTGCCGGGCCGGGGTGCCGGTCAGCTGGGCGGCCAGGGCCACGTTGTCCAGGACGGGCAGGTCGTCGATGAGGTTGAAGAACTGGAAGATCATGCCGACGTTCCGCCGCCGGAACAGCGCCAGGCCCGTCTCGTTCAGTTTTCCGAGGTCGTGGCCCTGCACCTCGACCGTGCCCGAGGTCGGCCGGTCCAGGCCGGCCACCATGTTGAGCAAGGTGGACTTGCCGCAGCCGGAGGGGCCCATCACGGCGACCGCGTCGCCCGTGCGGATCTCCAGCGAAAGGCCGTCCAGGGCCTTCGCGTCGCCGTACTCCTTGTGCACGCCGTCCAGCCGCACCACTACCTGCCGGGCACTGTCATGATCGGTTGTCATGGCTCGAACCTAGGCCGGGGTCGATGACGGGGCGTCACCCCCCGGATGTATCCGTCGGGGGAGGTCATCCTGGGGATGTACGGGGATGTACGGAGCTGCATCCGGGGGCCGATGTGGGGTGGGGCGGGCCCCTGCGAAGATGTTCGGGTGGGGGAATCCTGGACGATCTGGCTGGTCATCACCCTGGCAGCGGCAGTTGGCGCCGCCGGGTGGCTGTGCGTGGCGGCGGTCCGGGCACGGCGGGCACACCGGAAGGCCATTGAGGAGCGCGGCTGGCTCCTTGAGCGGGAGCGCGAGAGCGCGACACGGACCGCGGTCGAGGCCGAGCGGGCCCGGATCGCCACCGAGCTCCACGACATCGTCAGCCACAACGTGAGCGTGATGGTGGTCCAGGCAGGGGCCGCCCGGGAGGTGCTGGCCACCATGCCCGAGGAGGCGGCGGCGGCGATGAGCGCCGTCGAGGCCGCCGGGCGCAACACGATGACCGAGCTGCGGCACCTGCTCGGCCTGCTCGCACCCGCGCAGAACGGCGAGGACGAGCCCGACGGCGTGGACCTGTCGCCGCAGCCGAGCCTGAGCCGGCTCGGCCCGCTGGTCGACCGGATCGCCTTCGCCGGCCTGCCCGTCGAGATGCGGGTCTCGGGCGAGCCGCGCCCGCTGCCGACCGGGATCGACGTCACCGCCTACCGGATCATCCAGGAAGGCCTGACCAATGCGCTCAAACACGGGGGCGCGGCGAAGGCCGAAGTGACGGTGCGGTACGCGGACCACTGCCTGCGCGTCGAGGTGCTGAACAGCGGACCGAGCGTCCTGTCCGGCGGTGCGCCCGCGCGGAAGGAGGCAGGGCAGGGCCGGGCGGACGGAACAGGACGCGGGCTGCTCGGCCTGCGGGAACGGGTCGCGGTCTACGGCGGCGACCTGGACGCCCGCCGCCGCCTCGGCGGCGGCTACCGCGTCCGCGCCCGGATCCCGCTGGACCGCCCGTGACGACGCCCGCCGGGCCCGCCCCGCGCGTCGTGATCGCCGACGACCAGGAGCTGGTGCGCACCGGCTTCCGCATGATCCTCACCGCGCGCTGCATCGACGTGGTGGGCGAGGCCGCAGACGGGGCCGAGGCGGTGGCCGCCGTGCGCGAGCTGCGGCCCGACGTCGTCCTGATGGACATCCGGATGCCCGTGATGGACGGCCTGGAGGCCGCCCGCCGCATCCTCGCGCAGAACCCGGACTGCCGGGTGATCATGCTGACCACCTTCGACCTCGACCAATACGTCTACGCCGCCCTCGCCGCCGGAGCCAGCGGATTCCTGCTCAAGGACGTCACCCCCGCGCATCTGGCCGCTGCCGTTCGCCTGGTCGACACCGGTGACGCCCTACTCGCACCCTCGATCACCCGCCGCCTGGTGGAGCGCTTCACCCCTAGCGCCCCCAGAAACGGTTCGGGTCTCGCGCCCCCGGCCGTCCACCGAGACCTGGCCGCGCTGACGCCGCGCGAGCGCGAGGTGCTGACGCTCATGGGCCGGGGTCTTTCCAATACCGAACTGGCGCAGGAACTGACGCTCAGTGAGGCGACAGTGAAGACCCACGTGGCCCGGATCTTCGCCAAGCTGACCCTGCGCGACCGGGCCCAGGCCGTCGTCCTCGCCTACGAGACAGGACTCGTCTCACCGGGCGAGTCCGCTGACACCGCCAAGCCGTGGGGGCGAAATTGAGCGTCGCACGGTGCCCCGAGGGGTAGCGCGCGGTCGGCGGTGGCTACGAGGCTGCGGCGGAGCGTGGATGCGGCACTCGCGTCGCCCAGCGTCAGCGCCGGTTGCGAGGCCACCAGGGGGCCGCCCTGCATGGCGTGTTCGAGCAGCAGCAGGGCGCAGACGCCGCAGGCCGCGAAGCCGTACGTCTGCCACGCGCTCAGGAACGCCCCGAGCCCGCCCTCCCCGAGCAGCGGCACCGAGTCCTTCATCAGCGCGGCCGTGAGCGCGTAGCAGACGGCGGTGGCCGCGCCCAGGCACCCGGCCCGGGCCCGTCCCGGCGGCCGGCGCAGCCCGGCCAGGGCCAGGGCCGCGGCGGCGGCCGCGCAGCCCACCAGCGCGGACAGCCACCGGTCCAGCGGTACGTGCGTACGGTTCCCGGCGGGTGAGGCCGCGGCCAGGGCCAGCCCCAGCCCGGCCACCACCGCGGCCACGGCCCGCCACACCGCGCCCGGGAGCCGGTGCCGCGTCACGAGCGAGGCGATCAGCAGGGCGAACGGCAGCTCCAGCACGAACAGCGGCTGTACGAGGGCCAGGGCGCCGGTGGCCAGCGCCGCGGCCTGCCCCGCACCGGCCGCGATGACGGCGAGGATCCCGCCGACCCAGACGGGTCGCCGCAGCAGGTCCAGGATCAGCCCGAACCGGAATCCCTGGCTCTGCGGCACCGTGAGGGCGGCCCGCCGCTGGAGCACGGTGGCCAGCGCATTGCTGAGTGCGGCGAACAGCGCGAAGAGGACCGGCAGTACGACGCCCATCCGCCGATCCTCGTGCCGCCCGGGGCACCCCGGCCCCGGCCGACACGCCCCGCCCTCTCCGGATTCCCCCGACCGGTTGCGAAACGGACGGACCCCTACGGGAAATGCCCGGCGCGGGCCAGGGCCAGGTCGGCCAGGGCCCGGGGGGCGGCGGCCTGGCCGCGGATGCCGGGGAAGGCGTTGATGTCCACGATGAGGGGGCTGCCGCCGCCGGTGTCGATGATGTCGACGCCGTACACGTCCAGGGCGAATACCTCGCCCACCCGGCGGACCAGCCGCTCCCAGCCGGCCGGGAGTCCCGCCGGGTCGAGCGGCTGCGCGGGGCCCCGGCCCTCGGGTGCCAGCTCGGAGCGGCGCAGGGCGGCGAAGACCCGGTCGCCTATCGCCCACAGCTTGTGGTCCCAGCCGCTGTTCGGCGCGAAGTCCTGCACCACGACCGGCTCCTGCGGCCAGGCCGCCGCCAGCTCCCGCAGCCGCGCCGGGCCGTCGACCCGGGCGACCAGGTCGTGCCGGCGGCTGAGCCGGCTCTTGACGACCACCGGCCCGGCGTCAAGCTCCTGCCGGGCCTCGGAGGATGCGGCCCAGGCCGCGAGCGAGCCGTGCGTACGGGTCCCGGCGAAGGGCAGCCCGGCCCGCAGGGCCAGCTCCGCCATCGCCGTACGGTCCTGGCAGAGCGCGGTCGCCGCGGCCGAGTTGACCACGGGCGCGCCGCGCCGCTCCAGCTCCCGTGCCAGGCGGAGCGCCCGCGGGGTCCGCGCCTTCAGCAGGTACACATCGGCCGGGGCCGGTGCGGATCCCCGGGCCACAGGCACCTCCCCGGCCCCACCGGCGTCACCGTTGGCGCCGGGGTCCAGCGACTCCACCCGGTGCCCCGCCCCGCGCAGCAGCTCCGCCGCACCGGCCAGCAGCGGATGCCCCGGCTCCGGCGTGATCAGGCAGATCCTCACCGCGCGGCCTCGCCCGCCCGTGCGGCCTGCGCCGGAATCGCCACCGGCAGCGCCCGCGCCCGGCTCCGGCACCCGCCGGCAGCCGCGGAGCCGCCCGCCGCCAGCCCGAGGACCGCCCGGGCCACCCGGGCCGCCGCATCGGGGACCTGGCGGAAGCTCGGGAAGTCGTTCACGTCGACGACCACCGGCCCGTGCGGACCCAGCAGCACGTCCACCCCGTACAGGTCGAGCCCGTACACCGCCCCCACTTGCGCGGCGATCGCGGCGACCTCCCCGGACAGCGGCACGCGCCGCTCGCGCACCGCCGGGTCCGGGTGCAGGGGCGAGCACCGCTCGGTGGCGAACAGCTCGCCTCCGACCGCGTACACCTTGACGTCGGTGCCGGGGTTCGACACGTACGGCTGGGCGATGAGCATGCCCTCGCCCGCGAGTTCCGGCAGGAGCTGCTCCAGCCGCTCGGGCGAGGACACCAGGCGCACCCCCCGCCCGGAGCTGCCGTCGGCCGGCTTGACGACCAGCGGGTACTCGGCCGCGGGTATCTCCCGCAGCAGGTCGGGCCGTGCCACCGCGTACGTCGTGGGCATCGGCAGGCCCCCGGCGCGCCCGACGGCCGCGGCCAGCGCCTTGTCCCGTACGCCCCGGATCGACCGGGCGTCGTTGACGGTGGTCAGCCCGGCCGCGGCGGCGGCCTCCAGCAGGGTGAGCCCCGGACCGCCGGACACCGTCTTGAGCACCCACGCGTCGTGCGCGCCCGCGTCCACGGCCTCGGTCATCCGCAGCAGCGAGCCGCCCGGCCGCACCACGTCCACCCGGTGACCCCACGCCGTCAGCTGCCCGATCACCTCGTTGGGCATCCCGTCGTGGCGGTAGTGCTCCTCCACCAGGAAGCAGAGCCTCATCGCCTTTTCCCACCCCGTATTCCCCGGACGTCCGCCGATTCCGTCCGGCGAGTTGTGACGTCACAGGATGTCATGGACCGCAATGTGACAATCGGTCCGACTCGGAGCGGGCGTGGCGCACGGGAGTCCGGCCTGCGAGCGGCAGGCCGGACTCCCGTGCGGGCGGGGCGAATCGGGGGATTTACGTCGGCATCGGGACGGAGACGAACGTCCTGCCGGCCTCGTTCTCCACGACGACCGCCTTGACCAGGGACGGGTCGATGGCCGCCGAGCCGTCCAGGGCCGCGCCCCTGCCCCCGCCGTTCTCCTGGCTGCCGACGACCCAGCTGCCCGCGGAGGTGCGGCTGCCGTCCTTGCCGACCACCACCAGCCGGCACCGCTCGCCCGGCGGGACCCCGGTCACCGCCGCATGCACCCGCACCCACTTGGCGGCCGGCGTGACCTGGACGGTCATCCGTGCGCCGGAGCCGGCATCGGTGGCCGAGGCCACCTTGGTCCCGGCGGGCGGCGGGGACGGCGCCGCCGAGACGGTGGTCCCGGGCGGCGGCGGCACGGCGACGGCCTCGCCCTCGGACGATCCCACCCGGGCCCCGGCCCAGAACACCGCGGCCAGCGCGGCCGCCGCGGCGAGCCCGGTCAGGCCCAGCCGGCGCCGCCGCTGCGCGGCCGCCTCGCCGCGGACCTGCCGCAGGGTGCGCTGGAGCAGCAGGTCGCCGCCCTGGGGCGGTCCGTCGAGGAACGCCTCCGCGGGCACCTCGCCCAGCGCCGCTTCCATCTCGCGCAACGCGGCCACCTCCTCACGGCACTGAACGCAGCCGCTCACATGCTCCTCGACCCGGAATACGTCCTGCCCGTCGAGGACGCCGAGGACGTACGGGCCGAGGAGTTCCTCCTCCTCGTGCCGCTGCCGGTTCATGCCACCACCTCCCGCAGTCCGGTGGGCTGCTGGGGCGGCCTGCCGCCCATGCGATTCCCCTCCTTGGTGCTGTTCTGCCGGAACACCTCGCGCAACGCCTTGAGCGCGTAGTGCGAGCGCGATTTGACCGTACCGGCCGGAATGCCGAGGCTGTCGGCGGCCTCGGCGACGCTGAGCTGCCGGTAGTACAACTCCTTCAGCACGTCCCGGTGCTCCGGGGTGAGCTGGTCGAGCGCCCCCAGCACCGTCATCGTGTCCACGACCGCATCGGCGTGGTCGAGCTCCACCGGGGGCGCGGCCGCCGCCCCGGAGACCTCCTGTGGGCGGGCGGCCCTGGCCCGGTAGCGGTCGGTGATGATGTTGCGGGCCACCGTCAGCAGCCAGCCCCGCACCGATCCTTTTCCGTTGACCAGGGCTTCGGAATGCCGCCAGGCCCGGATCAGCGTCTCTTGGACGACGTCCTCGGCGGTGGCCCGGTCCCCGGTCAGCCGGGTGGCGTACGCGAGCAGCGCATGGCCGTGCTCCTCGTACACCGACCTGATCAGTGCCTCGTCCGTCGAGCCCCGCCGCGTACGGGGCCACAGTGGTCCGGCCATCGCACCTCTTCCTCTTCCTCGCCGAGCCGTGCGGTCAGAACACGCGGCGGGTCGGAATCCGGTTCATGTGACCTGCGTCACCCGCAGGTGCGCGGGTCTTACGGGGTGCGGCTCATGTACGGCAGGTGCGGCCCTGGTTGAGGCAGTCCACGAGGGCGGCCATCTGGGCCTCCGTCATGGCGTTGACGAACATGGCGTGGTCGGTCTTCGGGCTGTGCCGCTGCTCGGGGAAGGAGTCCACCGCGACCGCCGCGCCCGGCGGTACGTCGTACGCGAGCGTGATCCGCAGCTGCGGCACCGCGAAGGAGCCCTGCGGGCAGACCCCGTTGGCGGCGGGGAAGGCCAGGTGCGTGCGGTGGTTCGCACTGTCGTGGTCCAGCCCGTTCCAGCAGCTGGGGAAGACCAGCGTGCGGGTGAGCCGGTCGCCGGCCGGGCAGCGCGGGTAGCGGGCGGTGGTCCGCTCCGGGGAGCCGGAACACCCCCAGCGGGCGCGGACGTCGGCCTCCGTGCGCGCGGTCGCGGCCACCGCGTCGCCCGTCACGGCGCGCAGGAAGGGCGGCATCGGCACCACCTTGCCGACCGGGTTGCCGCGGAACTCCACCGTGACCGCGGCCTCCTGCAGGATCTCCCCGCTGTTGCCGTGGCCGGCGGAGTGCTCGTGCGGTTGCGTGCCCGCCCGGTCGGGGCGGCGCAGGACCGGCCAGTAGTACGTGGAGCGGTCGCCGCCGCGGCAGCCGGTCGCGGCGGCGGCCAGGGAGGCGTCGGTCGAGAAGGCGTCCGTGGACAGGTTCCCCACGTAGGCGTGCGTGTGGTGGGCGCCCGAGCGGAGCCCCGGGGACACCACGAGGTTGTCCTCGTTGTAGTGGCCCTCCTGGTTGCGCCCGCAGTCCACCGTCACCGTGCCGGCGGACGCGTCGGGCCCGGGAGGCGGTTCGGCGGGGGCGGGCGGCACGTCGCGCAGGTCCACCGTGTCGCCCGCGCGTGCGGCCTGCGCCGGACGCGGGCCGACGGCGCGCGAGGCGCCCAGGACGGCCGCGACCAGTCCCGTGCCCAGCACGAGGCAGACCAGCAGCGTCAGCAGGCGGCGTTCGTTCCCCATCCCCATGCGGATCACGGTTGCGGCTGCCCGCACCGGCGTCAACCGGCATCCGCATGTCGGCCACGGATCGGCTCGTGCCCTTCTTGCCGCCGGCGGTGGCCGCCGAGCACAGTACCCGGCATGACGCCTGCCGACCTGCTGCACGCCTTCGCCCGGACCCGCGCCTCCCTCGACGGCGCCGAGGTGGTCTTCTCGTGGTCCGGGGACGTCTTCTCCTGGGCCCCGGACCAGCCCTACCGGTGCCTGTTCGGCTTCGAGGGGGTCAACGTCGCCCGCCTGGTCGAGGACGGCGAAGCCGGCCCCGAGGGCGGCTACCGGCTGCTCACCCGCGAGGCAGCGTTCTACCTCGACCCGCAGACCCGGGAGATCCTGGACACCTGGGAGGGCAAGCCGGTGGTCCACGTCTGGAACGACCCGGCGAACCAGAAGCTGCGGCCGTTCCCCGTCCCGTTGACCCGGCTCGGCGACCAGGTCTGCTTCAGCCTGGAGATCCCGCTGGCCTACCCCTCGCCGCTGCCGGTCGCCGACTACCCGCTGAACTCCGCCGGGGACACCTACCGGGCGCTGGAGCTCTTCCAGTTCTTCGCCCCGGAGTCGGTCCTCACCACGGACGCGCCCGGGGTGCCGTGCACCATGTCCTGGATGCGCATGTCGCCGTGGCTGCCCTGGATGGAGCAGGGGCAGCGGCCGGGCGGGCTGGCCTTCCACTGCCGGGGGCGCAAGCTCGGCTCGTACGCCGAGGTGCCCGAGCGGACGCGTGCGTACATCGCGGAGCGCCACCCGCAGTACGCCCACGCCCCGGAGAAGTGGACCGAGCCCAACGAGACCAGCTGGACGTACTTCCGCCGGCTCGGCACGACCGGGACCCGGCACGGGGACTGAAGTCCGGAGACTGAGACACCGGAGGGGCCGCGCGGCGGCCGAAACCTGGTGGTCCAAAGGGGAGGAAGGGGGTAAAGGGGCGCTGTTGAGGGCCCCCAAGAGGCGCAAAGGGGCCAGCTGGGGACGGACAAGGGTTTTCCCCGTATCGCGTTCATCCCCACGTTGCCTACTGTCTGCCCACCGGCGATCTTCCCCCCGAACGGCCCCCGCCCCAACCCCACATGGTGTGAAGCCGTGCGGCCGGGTGGATCGCCCGCACCGCCGTTGCCCCCGCCCCGCCGAAGCGGCCGGGGCAACGAAGGCGAAGCGGTGGCCGGAGCGGAACTGACCAGCCCGCTCCGGCCCCGTAAGCGCCGTCCACCTCCCACAGCCCCAACCGGGGTCGCTCCGGCCTGCCCGGATCCGGCCCGCGAAAGGGAACACCGTGCACGCAACGCGACGCAGGCTGATATCCGTGGCGGCGATGTCCGTCACCCTGCTGGCCGGCACCGCCACCGCCTCCGTGGCCCTGACCGGCGCGGTCCCCGCGCCGGCCCAGTCCGCCGCCTCGACCCTCCCCGCCGCGGGCGCCCCCGCCTCCCCGGCCGCCGCTCCGGTCGAGAACCTGATCGTCGGCTACAAGAACTCCGCCTCCGAGGCCAGTTCGAACCAGGCCGCCGCCGACGACGCCGCCGCCAAGAGCAAGAAGGCCGGCAAGAAGGCCAAGTTCGACCGGCGCCTGGGCACCGGCGCCGCCCTCGTCAGCCTGGGTGGTGCGACCGCCCCGGCCGACGCGGCGAAGCTGATGGCCCAGTTCCGGTCCGACCCGGACGTCGCCTACGTCGAGCCCGACTCCCGCGCCTACGCGATGGCCACCCCGGACGACACCGAGTACGCCAAGCAGTGGGACCTCTTCGAGCCCACCGCCGGCATGAACGTTCCGGCCGCCTGGGACAAGACCACCGGCGCCGGCGTCACCGTCGCCGTGATCGACACCGGCTACGTGGCGCACTCCGACGTCGCCCCGAACATCGTCGCCGGCTACGACTTCATCTCCGACTCCACCGCCGCCCGCGACGGCAACGGCCGCGACAACAACCCGGCCGACCAGGGCGACTGGAGCGCCGCCGGCGAGTGCGGCACCGGCTCCAAGGCCAGCGACTCCTCCTGGCACGGCACCCACGTCGCGGGCACCATCGCCGCGGCCACGAACAACGCCAAGGGCGTCGCGGGCATCGCGTACAACGCGAAGATCCAGCCCGTCCGCGTCCTCGGCAAGTGCGGCGGCGCCACCTCGGACATCGTCGACGCCATCACCTGGGCCTCGGGCGGCACCGTCGCGGGCATCCCGGCGAACGCCACCCCCGCCAAGGTGATCAACATGAGCCTCGGCGGCTCCGGCACCTGCAGCACCAGCTACCAGAACGCGATCAACGCGGCCGTCGCCCGCGGCACCACCGTCGTCGTGGCCGCCGGCAACAGCAACGCCGACGCGAGCGGCTTCACGCCCGCCAGCTGCAGCAACGTCATCACCGTGGCCGCCACCAACCGCACCGGCGACCGCTCGTTCTACTCCAACTTCGGCAACACCGTCGACATCGCCGCCCCGGGTGGTGAGACCCGCCGCGCCACCGACACCCCGGGCACCGTCACCACGCCCGAGAACGGCATCCTCTCCACGCTGAACAACGGCGCCACCACCCCCGGCTCCGAGATCTACAAGCCCTACCAGGGCACCAGCATGGCCGCCCCGCACATCGCGGGCCTCGCCGCGCTCCTCGTCGCCGCCAAGCCCTCGCTGACCCCGGCGCAGGTCGAGGCCGCGATCAAGGCCAACGCCCGCCCGCTGGCCGGCACCTGCACCGGCGGCTGCGGCGCCGGTCTCGCCGACGCGGCCGCCACCGTCACCGCCGTGACCTCGACCACGCCCGGCACGGGCTTCGAGAACACCACGAACGTGAACATCAACGACAACACGACCGTCGAGAGCCCGATCACCGTCACCGGTGTGGCCGGCAACGCGCCCGCCACGCTGAAGGTCGGCGTCGACATCAAGCACACCTACATCGGTGACCTGAAGGTCGACCTCGTCGCCCCCGACGGCTCC